>DRLE01000162.1 GCA_011051475.1 Gammaproteobacteria bacterium | reverse complement strand
GATAGAAAGCGCCCGGGAACAGCCGCAGGTTTTCGTGCACCGTGACTACCATTCTCGCAATCTGATGATAACGGAAGAAAACAATCCCGGCGTTATCGACTACCAGGACGCGGTTATCGGCCCCGTTACCTACGACCTGGTGTCATTGTTCAAGGACTGCTATATACAGTGGCCGCGCGAAAAAGTGGAACTCTGGCTGGAACTCTACCTGGCGCGCATTACGCCGGAACGGCTTATCGACAAACAGACCCTGCTGCGCTGGTTCGATTTTATGGGTGTGCAGCGCCACCTCAAGGTACTGGGCATTTTTGCGCGACTGAACTACCGCGACGGCAAGGCGCAGTATCTCAACGACCTGCCGCTGACCCTGCAGTACACCCTGGAGGCCAGCGCCGCCTATCCCGAACTGCAGCCCCTGAAACTGCTGCTCGATGAACTGCACGCATGACAACCGGCATTGACAGGGCCATGATACTGGCCGCGGGCCGCGGTGAGCGCCTGCGTCCCCTGACCGACACCACCCCGAAGCCGCTTATCAAGGTCGCCGGTAAATCACTGATCGAATATCACCTGGAAAACCTGGCAAAGGCCGGTATTAAGGATATTGTGATTAATACCGCCTGGCTGGCAGAAAAAATTCACGCACAACTGGGTGATGGCTCGAACTACGGCGTCAGCATTCGGTATTCCGATGAAGGCACCGCACTGGAAACCGCCGGCGGCATCATCCATGCCCTGCCCCTGCTGGGCGACAGTCCCTTCCTGGTGGTAAACGGCGATATCTGGACCGACTTTGACTTTTCCGGCCTGCCCGAATTAAAACCGGAACACGAAGCCCACCTGGTGCTGGTCGACAATCCCGAGCACAATACCAGGGGGGACTTCTCTCTTGAGAACGGCCTGCTGAAAAACAGCGGCGAAAACAGCTATACCTTCAGCGGCATCGGCATCTACCGCCCGGAATTTTTCGCCGGCCGGCAGCAGGGCGTTTGTGCGCTGGGGCCGCTGTTACGGGAAAAAGCGGAAAAGAACCTGATCAGTGCGCAGCTGTACCATGGACAATGGACCGACGTTGGCACAATAACCCGGCTTCAGGAGCTGGAACAACAACTCACGCGATAGTCGGCTAAACCCAGGGCTCAAAGTCCTCATCCGGATATTCCAGCTCGATGACCATGTCACTGACGGGATAACCCACACAGCACAGCCCCTTGCCGGCCTCGATATCCTCATCAAGCAGCGCAAACGGCTGCCCGTCCGGATAGCGGACCTCACCTTCAATAATCCTGTATATACAGGCGCCGCATACGCCATTGTCACAACCGTATGGCAGGCTGATATTCTGGCGTTTTGCCGCCGCCAGAATGCTTTCATCGGTCTCGACGCTGAAACTTGTATCGCTGTTGCTGACTGTTACCTTAAAAGACATGACACCGTGCTCGCTGATCAATCATGAACTGCTTCATCCGCCCTTGTTTTTTCATACATGGGCATCCATTATTATAATTAATATCATGCGATTTTTCGGTGACAGAGTGTCAGGTCAGTTTGAATATTCTGTATTCGCCAGCGCCGGTATCAGAAAAGAGTATACGCAAACCAGTTAGCCAATCGAGGGAGCCATGTCAGACATAAAAGATACTTCGCTTGCGGATGCCGGCGAGTCCAGAATCGAATGGGCCCTCAACGAGATGCCCGTAGTCCGGGGGCTGATGAAGCGGCTTTCCAGCCAGCGCCCTCTTGAAGGCATACGCATGAGCGGCTGTCTGCATATTACCACCGAAACCGCCAACCTCGCGCGCGCACTCAAGGCGGCAGGCGCCGATCTGGTTCTGTGCGCCAGTAACCCGCTGAGCACCCAGGATGACGTGGCCGCCGCCCTGGTCGAAAAATACGACATCCCCGTATACGCCATTCGCGGAGAAAACACCGAAACATACTACCAGCATATACAGGCTGCGCTGGATCACCAGCCGGTTATTACCATGGACGATGGCGCCGACCTGGTCAGTGAAATGCACAAAACCCGCACCGAGCTGCTGGCAAACATGATAGGCGGCACCGAGGAGACCACCACCGGCGTTATCCGCCTGCGCGCCATGGCCGCGGACGGTGCGCTGAAGTTTCCCGTGGTGGCGGTAAACGATGCCATGACCAAGCACCTGTTCGACAACCGCTATGGTACGGGACAAAGCGCGCTGGACGGAATAATCCGCGCCACCAATATCCTGCTGGCGGGCAAAAACTTTGTTGTCGCCGGCTACGGCTGGTGCGGCCGTGGCGTTGCCATGCGCGCCAAAGGGCATGGCGCCCATGTGATTGTCGCCGAGGTCGACCCCTTGCGCGCGCTGGAAGCGAGCATGGATGGCTACCGTGTTATGCCTCTTATGGAAGCCGCCGCGCAGGCTGACTTTATTCTCACCGTTACCGGTGACAAGCACGTGATAGACAGCCGGCATATGGCTGTAATGAAAGACGGCTGCATACTGGCCAACGCAGGGCACTTCAACGTAGAGATCAATGTGCCGGCACTGCAGGCGCTCAGCACGGGCAAAACCCGGCCTCGCCAGTCCGTCGAGGAATACACGCTGAAAGACGGGCGCAGGATCCGCCTGCTGGCAGAAGGCCGCCTGGTCAACCTGGCCGCGGCAGAAGGTCATCCTTCGGCGGTTATGGATATGAGCTTTGCCAACCAGGTGCTTTGCGCCATCCATATGAAAAACAACAAAGGCCGGCTGGACCACAGCGTGCATAATGTGCCGACCGAAATTGACCGTGAAGTTGCCCGTCTCAAGCTCCAGGCCATGGACATAAGCATTGACCAGCTGACCGATGAACAGCAACACTACCTGTCTTCATGGCAGGAAGGTACATCATAACGAACGGCAGGAATCATGATAGACAAACAGCTCAAACGCCTGCTGCGGGAAATCGAGAACGAAACCCGACTGACGGCACCGTTCACCGGCAGACCCAGTCTGGACCCGCGCGTTATGCAGGCAATGGCCGAGGTTCCCAGGGACGCGTTCATACCCGATGGCTACCGCGACCTTGCCTACGATAACGGCCCGCTGCCAATAGGCTACGGGCAGACCATATCACAGCCCTATATCGTCGCCCTGATGACCGACTTCCTTGAGCTCTCCCCCGAAAGCACTGTCCTGGAAATCGGTACCGGTTCGGGATACCAGGCAGCCATTCTTTCCCGCCTGGCGAAAAAGGTCTACAGCATTGAACGCGTTGAAGAACTGGCAAAGGCCGCCGAAAGCCGCCTGAAGAAACTCGGTTATGACAATGTTGAGACCCGCCATGACAACGGCTATAAAGGCTGGCAGGAAAAGGCCCCGTTCGACGCCATTATTGTTACCGCCGCGGCAGAACATATCCCGCCCGACCTCGTCGAGCAGTTAAAACCGGGCGGTCGCATGGTGATCCCCGTCGGCCAGCCCCGTGCTCACCAGGAACTGTTACTGGTAACAAAAGATGGCGACGGCGAGATAAAGGTAAGAAAACTGCTGGATGTTGCTTTTGTGCCGCTGGTAAATGATGAATATAAAGGAAGCCAGCTATTCTGATTATTGGTGTTGTCGCTAACCATTGCCGTTAAATACCGGAAGGCGGTTCCTTAAATCGTCCACCAAAGCGGAGGAAGTGCAGGGCCAATTGCAGTGACTTGTTATATTTGGGGCTGACCCAGATAATACTTTTAAGTTATTATCTGGGCCAGCCCCAAGATTTTTTATTACCTATT
>DRLE01000161.1 GCA_011051475.1 Gammaproteobacteria bacterium | reverse complement strand
TAAGCGCTTCCACGCGCGTGCGCTGTTCCAGTTTCCAGCCATCACCGTTGAGCTCGAAATACCAGATACCTTCGCGCACCGGAGCCTCAAGACGACCGATATACTGGTCATCCAGACCGTGTTCGAGTACCACAGGCGTGTCGCTATTGGCGCGAGTGGCATGCTGCAACATCAGGTTAAGGCGCACGGGGTATTCCTCCAGTCCGCCCTTGTTGAATCTGAGCACAACCAGGCGTTTACCATTGTCCATTTCTACAACCGCGCTAAGGCCCAGCTCGGCGGCTTTTCTGTCACGAACAATGACCTCGTTGATCGCCAGACCCTGCTTGTAATAGTCATCAGCAACCAGGCCGTCATCGGTCGTCAGCGCCAGGTAAATCATGACCGCACCCATGACTACCGCGGAAAACGGAATGGCAATAACCATCCAGACCAGCGGCTGGCGATGCCAGGGTTTGCTATCTTCAATCGTATGCATAGTTCTACCTGAATCTGCTCTGTTATTTAAACGCCGGGCCCAGGAAGCGGGCGTCTTCGACCACCTTCAGAGACTCATCATCAAGGGCCTGTACGGTAAAGTGAATATCATTACTGCGTTTTTCCAGGTTATAGGCATCAACCTGTACCCGCGCCGGTATTTCAATCACCTCACCCGAATCGACCTGTATTTTATCCGCATCGGTTTTCAGGATCAGATCCTTGATACCATCGGCCTTTAGCGTATAGGTATGTGCTTTTTTGTCCATATTCATCAGCTTGATGGTATAGACATTTTCGATAAGACCTTCATTGGTTTCGCGGTACAGGCTGTTGCGGTCGCGAATCACATCGATGGCAATCGGGTCACGCGTCAGAATGGAATAGAAGGTAGCGACGATAATGCCCACCAGTATCAGGGCATAAACAACCACCCTTGGCCGCAGGATATGCGCCGGCTTGCCGAGCAGGGAATTTTCGGTGGTATAACGGATCAGGCCTTTCTCATAACCCATTTTATCCATGACATCGTCACAGGCATCAATACACGCGGCACAACCGATACACTGATACTGCAGACCATCACGTATGTCGATGCCTGTCGGACACACCTGCACGCAAATGGTACAGTCGATACAGTCCCCCAGACCGGCGGCTTTTTTGTCCACGGATTTCTTACGCGGGCCTTTGGGCAAACCGCGTGCCGCATCAAAAGAAATGATCATGGTGTCCGCATCGAACATGGCGCTCTGAAAGCGCGCGTACGGGCACATATAGGTACAAACCTGTTCACGCAGCCAGCCGGCATTGCCATAAGTGGCAAACGCATAGAAGTAGATCCAGAAGGTCTCCCAGGGGCCGGTATTGAAGGTGACAAAATCCACGGCCAGCTGGCGAATAGGCGAGAAATAACCGACAAATGTCAGACCGGTAAACAGGGAAAAGGCAATCCACACAAAGTGCTTGGTCGCCTTGATGCGGATCTTGCGAAAATCGGTTTTGCTCTTGTCCAGCTTGATCTGCTGCGGACGGCTACCCTCGATCTTACGCTCGATCCAGAGGAATACCTCGGTCCACACGGTTTGCGGGCAGGCATAACCGCACCACACCCGCCCGGCGATGGCGGTTACGAAAAACAGACCAAGGGCGCTGACAATCAGCAGCAGGGCAAGGTAGAAGAAGTCCTGCGGCCAGAACACCATGTTCAGGATATAGAACTTGCGCTCCGGCAGATCAAACAGCACCGCCTGTCTGCCATCCCATTGCAGCCAGGGCAGAATGTAATACAGACCCAGTAAGACCACGACACCGGTAGTGCGCAGCGCCGCAAACAAGCCATGCACCTCGCGCGGGTAAATCTTCTGACGCTTGGCATATAGCGAGCGTTCGACCTCGTCGGTAGTCTGTTCTTTATCCTTTTCTGGCTTACGGGAAGGTTGCGCGGTCATTATTAGTGTATTACCTGATACTGTTATTCAATAACAAAAAAAAGTTATCCCGCCTGTTTAACTAGTCTGTCGAAGCCGAGCGGGAAGCTTCCTCAGCCCTGGCATTGGCCTTCTTGATGGCTTCACAGGGTTTCAGAAAGAAGCAGGTAGCGGCAGAAGTGAAAATACCGAATACCCAGAAGGTGAAGAAGCAGATCGTATAATAACCGAGCGGACTCAGGTCGTAATCGACAAAAAGCAGGGTGGGATCAAATGCGGTGGTGAACAACACAGTTGCAATACCTGCCGTAATAAAAGCGGGCCAGAGTATTGCAACCACTCGTTGTATCATTGGAATTGTTTCCATGACCCAGATATTACACTGAGTCTTATTCCTATTACAACCCCTCCGGGAGAATCCTTCAGAAGATCCTCCCGGGTGTCCAGGCTGTTTCTATTTCTGTGAAAGACTGTAGACATAGGCGGCCAGTACGTGAACCTTGGCGCTGCCGAGGAATTCGCCATGCGCCGGCATCTTGCCGTTACGGCCCTTGGCAATGGTTTCACGGATGGTACGCTCGGAACCACCATACAACCAGACATTGTCGCTCAGGTTAGGTGCACCCAGTGCCTGGTTGCCCTTACCGCCTTCCATGTGGCAGGCCACACAGAACATATCAAACTTGGTCTTACCGGCAGCAGCCAGTGTTTCATCAACCTTGCGACCGGACAGGCTCATAACATAGGAAGCCACTTCGGCTACGCCCTGCTCACCACCCAGTGCGGCCTCCCAGGAAGGCATCGCTGCCTGACGGCCATGCATAATGGTTGTCTGTATCTGCTCGGGGGAACCGCCATAGAGCCAGTCGCTATCACGCAGGTTCGGGAAACCCGGTGCGCCGCGGGCATCAGAACCGTGGCAAACCGCGCAGTAACTGGCGAACAGACGCTCACCGGCGACGATGGCATCAGGGTCTTTGGCCAGCGCAGGAATCGGCGTCTTTTCGAATTTTTCAAACAGCGGTCCGAACTCGGCATCGGCATCGGCGACTTCCTGCTCGTACTGGCCGACCTCGGTCCAGCCCAGCAGCCCTTTGAAAGAACCCATGCCCGGATACATAATCAGATAGCCGATCGAGAAGAAAATAGTGATATAGAACATGATCGACCACCAGCGCGGCAGCGGATTGTTCAGTTCTTCCAGAGTTTCGTCCCATACATGACCGGTTGGCACACCTTCTTCACCCGTGGTTTTCGTGTTACTGGCCAGGATCCATGTTAACCAGATAATACCGCCACCGGCGATTGCGATAATAAACCAACTCCAGAATTCGCTGGTAAAGTCAGACATAATAATTCCTCTTAACCTTAATTTATAAACCCGAAGGCTTAGTATTTTGGATTCTTAAAATGCGTACCGGCCTTTTGCCGGTACGCTGTTATTTTCCAGGATCCGCCTGTTCTTTTTCGTTTACGGACATATCATCATCCAGTGCCATGCGCGCATGTTCTTCAAAATCACTTTTACGCCGGCTGCTCCATGCCCATATGACCACGCCGACAAAAAAGACAAACGCTATGACCGTCCAGATTGATTGTAATATTGATGCATCCATCAGATCAGTCCTGTTTTCCCGTTATGCAACTAACAGCCTAGCGGGTCAGTTTTACGTGTGTGCCCAGTGACTGCAGGAAGGCAATAACGGCATCGAGTTCGGTCTTGCCTTCAAGGCTTGCCGGCGCGGCTTCAATCTCGGCCTCACTGTAAGGATGACCCATGGTTACCAGTGCACGCATCTTGGCCTGGATATCGCTGCCATCCAGCGCATTCTCGGCCAGCCACGGATAGGATGGCATGATGGACTCAGGCACAACGTCACGCGGATTCATCAGATGCACACGGTGCCAGTCATCGGAATAACGGCCACCGACGCGGTGCAGGTCAGGACCGGTACGCTTCGAACCCCAGAGGAACGGGCGGTCATAAACGAACTCGCCTGCTGTGGAGTAGTGGCCGTAACGCTCGGTTTCCGCACGGAAGGGTCGCACCATCTGTGAATGGCAGCCGACGCAGCCTTCGCGAATATAGATATCACGACCTTCAAGCTGCAGTGCAGTGTATGGCTTCAGGCCATCGACCGGTTCGGTGGTAGAGTGCTGGAAGAACAGCGGCACAATCTGCGCCAGGCCACCCCAGATCACACTGACCAGTGTTAATACGATTAACACACCGACTTTGGTTTCAAGTTTATCTTGAACAGTTGACATTATTTTTTCCTCTCTTGTCTGTGTGTTTGTCTAGTGTGCTGTGGCAGCAGCCGGAACGACGGCATCAGTCGCTGCCTTGCCCTGCGCAATGGTTCTGGCCAGGTTATAAGCCATTATCAGCATACCGGTCAGGAACAGAGCACCACCAGTGGCGCGGACAACATAGAACGGATGCATGGCCTGAACACTTTCCACGAAGCTGTAGGTCAGGGTGCCGTCGGCATTGATTGCACGCCACATCAGACCCTGCATAATACCGGAGATCCACATGGAAGTGATGTACAGGACGATACCGATGGTAGCAATCCAGAAATGGGTTTCCATCAGTTTCTTGCTGTAAATCTCTGTATCAAACAGTTTCGGAATCAGGTAGTACATGGCACCGATACTGATCATGGCAACCCAGCCCAGCGCACCGGAATGTACGTGACCAACGGTCCAGTCAGTGTAGTGAGACAGTGCATTCACGGTCTTGATGGCCATCATCGGGCCTTCGAAGGTAGACATGCCGTAGAAAGATACGGATACGATCAGGAACTTCAGAATCGGATCGGTGCGCAGTTTCTCCCAGGCACCCGACAGGGTCATAATGCCGTTAATCATACCGCCCCAGGACGGCGCCAGCAGGATCAGGGAGAACACCATACCCAGAGACTGTGTCCAGTCCGGCAGCGCGGTGTAGTGCAGGTGATGCGGGCCGGCCCAGATATAGGTGAAGGACAGCGCCCAGAAATGCACAACCGACAGGCGGTAGGAGTAAACCGGACGATTGGCCTGCTTCGGAATAAAGTAATACATAATACCCAGGAAGCCGGCTGTCAGGAAGAAGCCTACTGCATTATGACCGTACCACCACTGTACCATGGCATCCTGTACACCGGCATAGGCCGAGTAGGACTTGGTCAGGGTGACGGGGATAGCCGCGCTGTTAACCACGTGCAGCATGGCAACGGTAAGAATAAAGGCGCCGAAGAACCAGTTGGCCACGTAGATGTGTTTCACCTTACGCTTGGCAATGGTACCGAAGAAGACCACGGCATAGGCAACCCAGACAATGGTAATCAGAATATCAATGGGCCATTCCAGCTCGGCATATTCTTTTGAGCTGGTAATACCCAGCGGCAACGTTACCACGGCCAGAACAATGATCAGCATCCAGCCCCAGAAGGTAAACTGCGCCAGACCGGGTGCAAACAGGCGGGTATGACAGGTACGCTGTACCACATAGTAGGAGGTAGCAAACAGTGCGCTGCCACCGAAACCGAAGATTACCGCGTTTGTATGCAGGGGACGCAGACGGCCGAAAGACAGCCACGGTGTATCAAAGTTAAGTGCCGGGAAAGCCATCTGTGATGCAATAAAAACACCAATCAGCATACCGACGATACCCAGTACGACAGTCATAATAGCAAACTGCCGAACCACGGAATATTCATAGGTCATAGTTTCATTGTTCATATATATAATCCGATTATTCTTAGAAAATAATTTTTCAGGACGTAGCCAGGCGCATAAGTTTATTAGCATATTGTGACTTGCACAATAGCCATTGGTAAATTATGCAGGCTTTGTATGCCCTAAAACGGGCCTGCCCCCTACAAAAAAGCTCCCTGAACTTCCGTTTCAGTCTTCCTTTGCGACTCCCGGGTTCTCAGTTGTTATGAGCACCTGCCCTGTAAAAAGGCTTCGTAACACTTCCATGCATGGCTACGAATTTAGACCGGGAATAAAAGCGTCTAAATCATACACCTATACACAGCGTTTTCCCATAAAAATGAAGGGGGATTCTATTCAAAATGGTCGAAATTATTTTGACATGGATCAAACAAGCCCTAAAAACAGCCGGAACCTGAAATTTTGGCAGCTTTTAAGCGCATATATCAGGGAACTTTTTCAGAAAGCGCCGTCAGCGTACGTGTCAAAAAGAGACGGTTATTTATCCTTTTTACAGTCGCCCACAATAGCCTTGAGGGCGGGCATATCCAGAATGGTAATATGGCGGCGATCAACCTGAATAATATTTTCACTCTGGAAGGTAGCGAACAGACGGCTGACGGTTTCCACCGCCATGCCCAGGTAATTGGCAATGTCCTGGCGTGGCATGCTCAGATTGAACTCGTTTTCTTTCCAGTGGCGCTCGTGCATGCGGCTGGACAGGCTCAGCAGGAAACTGGCCAGGCGTTCTTCCGCCGTCATTTTGCCAAGCAGCAACAGCAGCTGGTGATCACTGGCCACTTCCTTGCCCATTATCCGTCGCATCTGCTTCTGCAGGCCCGGCAGCTCATGACAGAGGTGCTCCAGTTTTTCCAGCGGCAGCTCGCAGACACTGGAGGTTTCCAGCGCCAGGGCATTACAGGTATGCACGCCTTCGCCAAAACCGTCCAGACCCAGCAGCTCACCGGGCAAATGGAAACCGACAATCTGCTCTTCGCCGTTCGGGCTTTCGGTCATGGTTTTGACACAGCCCGAGCGCACCGCGTATATCGCAACATTCTCATCGCCGTCACGATAAAGAAAATCACCCTTGTGCAGAGGCTGGGGTTGATCGACGACCGCATCCATATTGGTCAGCTCATCGTCATTCATGCCGTGAGGAAAACACAGCTCACGCAGGTTACACTGCTTGCAACTGACTTTCAGGTGATTAATATCAATACGTTTGAGGTTGGTCATAGTAAGATACGGCCCTTGGTTTCATAGTTTTTACCGGGGTTATCATCCGCTGCGCCCCGTTATTGTTATTATGTCACCATTATAATGTAATAACAGCCCGATTTAGACACGATAAGCGTTTAATTTATTAATCCAAGGAAGCTCTTAATTTATCCAACTACGCCGCTTGCGGTCAATCTGAATACAGCCGAATCTACCCCGAGTCTCTCCCAGCCGATCCATGAATAACAGCCAAGACCCCGTATCCTGCTTTCACTGCGGCCTGCCGGTGCCGCCCGAACTGGATATTAGCGTTAACTACCATGGTGAGAAAAAGCCCATGTGCTGTTACGGCTGCCAGGCGGTTTCGCAGGCCATTATCGACAGCGGCATGGATGACTTTTACCGCTACCGCACCAGCACCCCGGAAAAACCCGGCGAACTGGTGCCCGAGTTTCTGCAGCAGCTCAAGGCCTACGATTCACCCGACGTGCAGAAAAAATTCGTCGCCGCCACGGATTCGGAAAATATCTACGAGGTTTCGCTGATTCTCGAGGGCATTACCTGCGCCGCCTGCGTCTGGCTGAATGAAAAACACCTGAACGCGCTGGACGGTATTATCGATGCCAGCATCAACTACAGCACCCACCGCGCCCGCGTGCGCTGGGACAACAGCAAGATCCGCCTCAGTGACATTCTCGAATCGGTTTCACGCATCGGTTACCTCGCCCACCCCTACGACCCCGAGCAGCATCAGCTGATCCTGGAGAAGGAGCGCAAGGCGCAGATCCGCCGTATCGGCCTTTCCGGTCTGCTCGGCATGCAGCTGATGATCTTCGCCGTTGCCATGTACACCGGCGACTGGTGGGGCATGGAAGAAGGCTTCCGCCAGGCTTTCCGCTGGATCAGCCTGGCCATTACCATCCCTATCCTGCTGTTCGCTTCCAGTGTGTTTTTCAAATCGGCCTGGCGCGATATCAGCAACCGCCGGGTTGGCATGGACGTACCGGTATCACTGGGCATCGGCATTGCCTTTGTCGCCAGCGTTATGCATACCATCAAGGGCAGCGGCGAGGTCTACTACGACTCGGTCGCCATGTTCACCTTTTTCCTGCTGAGCGCGCGCTATTTTGAAATCACCACCCGCAAGCAGACCTCCGAGGCCACCGAGGCCCTGCTCAATCTGACACCCGCTGTCGCCACCCGCCTGATCGACTATGAAAACCGGCGCTCCAGCACCGTGGAAGACCAGGAAAATATTTCGGTCAGCGAACTGTCCGTCGGCGACTACCTGCTGGTGCGCCCCGGTGAAGTCATTCCCGCCGACGGCGTCATTGTCAGCGGCAGCTCCGGTATCAATGAATCGCTGATTACCGGTGAAAGCCTGCCGGTGACCCGCAGCGTGGATGACGCCGTCATCGGCGGCAGCACCAATACCGAAAACCCGCTGATCATCCGGGTGACGAAACTGGGCGAAGACTCGGTGCTTTCCTCCATCCAGCGCCTGATCGACGAGGCCCAGCACACCAAGCCGGCCATTACCCGCCTTGCCGACCGCATTGCCGGCTGGTTCGTCAGTATCCTGCTCAGTATTGCCGCCGTGGTCGCCTGGTACTGGTACAGCCCGGATTCCGACCTCTGGCTGGAAATCACCATCGCCACCCTCGTCGTCAGCTGTCCCTGCGCGCTGTCGCTGGCGACACCGACAGCCATTACCGCCGCCAGCGGCCAGCTGGCGAAAATCGGCCTGCTGCCGAAAAGCCCGCACGCCCTGGAAACCCTGGCCCATGCCACCGATTTTGTTTTCGACAAAACCGGCACCCTGACCGAGGGCCGTATCGAACTCCAGGGCATTCACCTCAACCCGGCCGTACAGAAAACGCTGGATGACCGGCAGGCCCTGCTGATTGCCGCCTCGCTGGAAGCCAGTTCGGAACACCCCATCGCCCGCGCCCTGCTGGAAAGCTGCCGGCAGCCGCTGCTCAAAGTGGAAGGGCTTGCGCATATTACCGGCCGTGGCATCAGCGGGCGCATCGAGGGCGAAACCTGGTTTATCGGTAACCGAGCCTTTATCGAGGAAAACTGCCGCCAGCCTCTTTTCGACGCCCGCTTCGACAGCAGCGAGGGCGATGACAGCAATGGCAAAATCTATCTGGCCAGCAGTGAGCAATGCATTGCCGTATTCCTGCTTTCCGATCATGTGCGTGAAGAAGCCCCGCGGTTGATCAGCGAACTGAAACACCTGCACAAAACCTGTCACCTGATGACCGGCGACCGCGAAGAAAACGCCCGGCAGATAAGCCGGCAGCTAGGCATCGATCATACCCTCGCCGACCTGCACCCCGAAGACAAGCTCAAAGCCGTGAAAGCACTGCAGAATGCCGGCGCCATCGTGGTGATGACCGGTGATGGCGTCAATGACGCGCCGGTACTGGCCGGCGCCGACCTGTCCATTGCCATGGGCAAGGGCACACAGCTGGCCGCGGCCGCGGCGGACATGATTCTTATCAGCAATAATATCGAGCACATCTATCACGGCCTGAAGATTGCCAGCAAAACCCTGGGCATTATCCGGCAGAACCTGAGCTGGGCGCTGCTGTATAATATTACCGCCATACCCGCCGCTGCCGCCGGCTACGTCGAACCCTGGATGGCCGCACTGGGCATGTCCGCCAGCTCGCTGGTGGTGGTTATCAATGCCATGCGCCTGAACCGAATCCGCTACTGAGCACACTGCACAAAACTTTCTCTGCCTTAAACTGTCTACTGACCACTGCCAACTGACCACTGCCAACTGACCACTTCATTATGGATATCATCTACCTGCTGTTACCCGTCGCCCTGATTATCGTGGTCATTATTATCGGTATATTTTTCTGGGCGGTGAAATCCGATCAGTTCGATGACCTGGAAGGCCCGGCGCATCGTATTCTCATGGACGACGATGACAAGCCTGAAGCAAAAAAAACAGGCGACGAATAAGCACCCATGGCACAAGGCAGCTCCACCCACCAGGCCGACACCCGATGTTCGCTTTTTCTCTACCCCGCCACCTCACAGCCCGTCGATGATACAGACCTTGAGCGGCTGCGGGACGGCCTGCGCCAGATAGCCCTGATCAGCAGCCCGCTGCAAGACGATGCGCAGGGCTTTTATACCGGCGAGAAATTTCTCGACTATATTGCCTATATGGGCTGCTCCCCGACCATCAGCTTCGAGGCTGACGAAAATGACAGCAGCTTCTGCCATATCCGCCTGCACCACTATCCGCAGGCCACCCTTATTCACAGCCGCCTGCAGGCACGCGACCCGATCTGCCCGCTGTGCAAAAAGCCGACGAAAGACTGGCAGGAAAACAGCGGCCGTATCCAGTGCAGCCAGTGCGGCGTCACCTCCGCCTCTGCCGATTTCAACTGGCGGAAAATGGCCGGGGTGAGCACCCTGTTTATCGAAATCACCGATATCTTCCCCAAAGAAGCCATCCCGCAGCAGGCGCTGCTGGACAGGCTGGCTGCTATTTTTCCGGCAAACTGGCAGTATTTTTATAGCTGCCGGTAGACAACACCCAAAAAACATTTAGCCGCAAATAACGCAAAATACGCAAAGATAAAAAGCAAAAACAGTTTTGTTTTTTCGCGTCCTTTGCGTGATTCGCGGCCAAAAATAGTTTTTTCACACCTTCGCCGACTTCTCAAAAAGTGTAAAATACGCCCTTTTCAATCACCCTGACCCACACCCATGAAAGTCCTTATCATCGGCGGCGGTGGCCGCGAACATGCGCTGGCCTGGAAAGCCGCAAAGTCTCCCCTGGTTTCACAGGTTTATGTCGCCCCCGGTAATGCCGGCACCGCGCTGGAGCCGAATATCGACAATGTCGCCATTGGCGCGGAAGACATTCCCGCCCTGCTGACATTTGCACAGGACAATGGCATCGACCTGACCATTGTCGGTCCGGAAGCACCGCTTGTTGCCGGTGTGGTCGATGTGTTTACCGATAACGGCCTGAAGATTTTCGGCCCGACGAAAGCCGCCGCCCAGCTTGAAGGCTCGAAAGCCTTTACCAAGGATTTTCTTGAACGTCACAATATCCCTACCGCCTTTTACGGCAACTTTACCGAGATCGAGCCGGCCATTGCCTATATCGAGGAAAAGGGCGCGCCCATCGTTATCAAGGCCGACGGCCTGGCCGCCGGCAAGGGCGTCATCCTGGCACAGACCAATGAAGAAGCCATTGCCGCGGTAAAAGACATGCTGGCCGGTAATAAATTCGGTGATGCCGGCGCCCGCGTGGTGATCGAGGAAATGCTCTACGGCGAGGAAGCCAGCTTTATCTGCATGGTCGACGGCAGGAATGTGTTGCCCATGGCCAGCTCGCAGGACCACAAGGCCAGGGACGATGGTGACAAGGGACCCAATACCGGCGGCATGGGTGCCTACTCCCCCGCCCCGGTGGTAACGCCCGAGATGCATGATCGCATTATGCAGATGGTGATCGAACCCACCGTCAGGGGCATGGCAAATGAAGGCAATGCCTTTACCGGCTTTCTCTATGCCGGCGTCATGATCGACAAAGAGGGCATACCGAAGGTGCTGGAATACAATGTGCGCTTCGGCGACCCGGAAACCCAGCCCATTATGATGCGCCTGAAATCCGATCTGGTGCAACACTGCCTGGACGCCATTGACGGCAGGCTGGACACCGCCGCCACCGACTGGGACAGCCGTACTTCACTGGGCGTGGTACTGGCCGCCGGCGGCTACCCCGACAGCTATGACAAGGGCGACATTATCAGCGGCCTGGAAAATACCGAAACCGAAACCACAAAAGTCTTCCACGCCGGCACTGCCGAAAAAGACGGCCACATCGTCACCAACGGCGGCCGCGTCCTCTGTGCCGTCGCCCTCGGCGACAGCGTCAGCGAAGCCCAGCAACGCGCCTACGAACTGGTCGAAAAAATCAGCTGGAAGGGGATGTATTACCGGACGGACATCGGGCATAGAGCTATCGCTCGGGAGAGCGATAGCTCTAGTGAATAACTAATAGTGAATAGTGAATAGTGAATAGTGAATAGTGAATAGTGAATAGTGAATTTTAAAATGAACGAAAAAGGAAAAACGAAGTTTTTCCTGCTTTTAACTGTTCACTATTCACTATTAGTTATTCACTGCTTTTTTATTCACTGCTTTTTCGTCACTACCGCCTTCACCTGTATAAACACCTCCGGCCCACTTTCCAGATGAAGACGCTCATAGGACTTCTGCGAGATCAGTGACAGCAGAATGTCGCCATTGCAGTTTATCTGCAGCAATACCCTGCCGTCTTTTTTATCCAGTATGCCGGTAACCCTGCCGGGAATAATATTGAGTATACTGCTTTGCTCTGCGCGCTGTTTTGCCAGGCTGACGTCGGAGGCGAAGACGATCAGGCGTACGTGTTTGCCGATGGGCATCAGGCCCGGCACCTGAAAGGCATTGCCGTGGGTCGTGTGCACGGTGGTAATGGCGAAAGGTTTTTCCTGCTTCGAGACACTGCCTTCGAGCACGGCAACGGCATGCTCGACCTTTGCCAGTGGTGACTGCGGCGATACCAGCACCTCGTGGAGATCACCCTGGCTGACCAGCCGGCCGTTTTCCATCACCAGCATGCGGTCACACAGGCGCAGCATTTCATCCATGCTGTGGCTGACATACAGCATGGGAATGTTCAGGGTTTCGTGCAAACGCTCCAGATAGGGAAGAATTTCCTGCTTGCGGCTTTCATCCAGCGAAGCCAGCGGCTCATCCAGCAACAACATCTGCGGACAGGTCAGCAGGGCGCGCGCGATGGCCACGCGCTGTTTTTCCCCGCCGGAAAGCTGGTGCGGATAACGTTGCAGCAGGGGCGAGATATTCAGCAGCGCCAGCAACTTGTCTTTATTATCATTGTGACTGCATGCACGCTGCCTGCTGCGTTTGACACCATAGTGCAGATTATCATTCACCGTTAAATGCGGAAACAGACGCCCTTCCTGAAACACATAGCCAATGGCACGCTGCTGAGGAGGCAGGCTCTGCCGGCCATCCAGCCAGATATTGTCATTGACCTCGATCCGCCCCTGCACAGCCTTTTCCAGCCCGGCAATACAACGCAGCAGCGTGGTTTTTCCCGAGCCGGAATGACCAAAGATGCCCAGCGCGCCCTTCTGCGGAAGGTCAAATGCGGCTTCCAGCAAAAAGCCCTCACGCTCAAGGTGAAGCGAGCAATGCCCGAGCCCTGCTTCGGAGGTCATATCACGGCTCATGCTCTTGCCCTGAAGCGATGATTGAACAGATACATCAGCAGCATGGTCAGAAATGCTATCAGCAACAGCAGCAGTGAAAGCGCATGCGCCTGCGCATAAGCCATGCTCTCAACGTGATCGTAGATAGCGATGGAAACCACGCGGGTTTCGCCGGGGATATTGCCGCCCACCATCAGCACCACGCCGAACTCACCCAGGGTGTGGGCGAAACCGAGCACGCCGCCGGTAAGAAAGCCACGCCTGGCCAGCGGCACGGCCACGCTGAAAAAAGCATCCAGCGGTTTTGCGCCCAGCGTGTACGCGGTTTCCATCAGCTCATGACCAACCGACTCAAACGCATTCTGCAGCGGCTGCACCACGAAGGGGAAACTGTAGATCACCGAAGCGACCACCAGTCCGGAAAAACTGAAGGTCAGACTCTGCCCGGTCAGCTCGAACCACCAGCCACCCAGCATGCTTTGTGGCGACAGCAGGATCAGCAGGTAAAAGCCAAGCACCGTCGATGGCAGCACGATCGGCAGAGCGACCACGGCCTCGATCAGCGGCCTGGCCCTTGTCTTCGTATTCGCCAGCCACCATGCCACGGGCGTACCGATAAGCAGAAGTATCAGGGTACTGACAGCGGCCAGCCTGAGCGTCAGCAGCAGCGGGCCCAGATCGGTAGAAGCAAGCTCGGTAAAAGTAAAGTCGGTAAACATGGCGTTGGCAAACAGGTATCAGCGTCCTTTCGGCTCAGTTGACAGGAACCACATCATAACCGGATGCACGAATAATTGCCCGCGCCCGGGGGGATTTCATAAACTGCAGAAACCGGGTGGCAGCCGCCCGGTTTTCGGCCGACTTCAGGACGACCAGTTTCTGCCGAACCGGCGCATACAGGTCTGCCGGCACCTCCCAGGTACAACCCGTGATACTCCCCTTACCGGTATGCAATAAGGAAGCGGCAATAAAACCGGCCTGTGCATTACCCGTAGCCACATACTGCCAGGCCTGCATAATATTCTCACCCGTCACCCGTTTTGCCTGCAGATCCTGCCACAGCCCCAGCGCCTGCAATACCTCCTTTGCCGCCCTTCCATAAGGCGCGGTGCGCGGACTGGCAATCGCCAGGCGCTGCAGCTGATCCGAATACAATATATCCCGGCATTCATCCAGCACAATATTCGACAACAGCACCAGCCGACCCAGTGCATAAGTATAGTCACCGACAGCCAGTCCATCGCTTACCAGCCGGTCCGGACGCAAGGCATCGGCCGACAGAAAAACATCATAAGGCGCCCCTTGTTTGATCTGCGCAAACAGCTTGCCGCTCGAACCACTACTGATCAGCAAACGATGCCCGCTGTCTTTTTCGAAATCCCCCGCCAGCCGTTTCAGGGCCGGCAAAAAATTACTCGCCACCGCCACCCGAAGCTCACCGGCAATGACAGCAGCAGAGAAAAAAACAAGCCCCCAAACCAAAAATATCCGCAAAAGCGGATATTTCTGAATACAGTAATTACAGGTTTTCACTATTCACTGTTCACTATTCGTTATTCACTGCGCCGCAGGCGCCTACCCTTTCATCGAATCAAAGAACTCATCATTGGTCTTGGTAGCCTGCAGTTTGCCCATAAGGAACTCGATGGCGCCGATTTCATCCATGGGTTGCAGCAGACGACGCAGGATCCACATTTTCTGCAGTTCATCGGGCTTGGTCAGCAGTTCCTCACGACGGGTACCGGAGCGGTTGATATTGATGGCGGGGAAGATACGTTTTTCGGTAATGCGGCGGTCAAGATGGATTTCCATATTACCGGTTCCCTTGAACTCTTCGTAGATCACTTCGTCCATTTTCGAACCGGTATCGACCAGGGCGGTGGCGAGGATGGTAATACTGCCGCCTTCCTCGATATTACGCGCGGCGCCGAAGAACCGTTTCGGGCGATGCAGGGCGTGGGCGTCAACACCACCGGTCAGTACCTTGCCGGATGACGGAATCACCGTATTGTAGGCGCGCGCCAGACGGGTAATGGAGTCGAGCAGGATAACAACATCTTTTTTATGCTCGGCCAGGCGCTTGGCCTTTTCGATTACCATTTCCGCAACCTGCACATGACGGCTGGCGGGCTCGTCGAAGGTGGATGAAACCACTTCGCCGCGCACACTGCGCTCCATTTCGGTCACCTCTTCCGGGCGCTCGTCGATGAGCAGCACGATCAGCACGCAGTCCGGGCAGTTGGCGCTGATGGACTGCGCAATATGGTTGAGCATCATGGTCTTACCGGCTTTCGGTGGCGACACGATCAGACCGCGCTGGCCCTTGCCGATGGGAGATACCAGGTCGATAATGCGCGCGGTTATGTCCTCGGTGCTACCATTGCCGCGCTCCATGATCAGGCGTTCATTCGGGTGCAGCGGCGTCAGATTTTCAAAAGCGATCTTGTTACGTGTGCTTTCAGGCGGTTCAAAGTTGATCTGGTCAACCTTGAGCATGGCGAAATAACGCTCACCGTCCTTGGGCGGGCGAATCTTGCCGGAAATGGTATCACCGGTACGCATATTGAAGCGGCGTATCTGGCTTGGCGAAACATAGATATCATCCGGACCTGCCAGGTAGGAACCATCCGCCGAACGCAGAAAACCGAAACCGTCCTGGAGAATTTCCAGTACACCATCGCCGAAGATATCCTCACCGCTTTTCGCGTGCGCCTTGAGAATGGCGAAAATAATGTCCTGTTTTTTCGAGCGCGAAACGTTCTCGAGCTTCATGGAGTTGGCGAGCTCGATCAGCTCGGCGACGGGTTTCTGTTTCAGTTCGGTAAGATTCATAGTGTCAGAGAGGTATATTAAGAGTTGTATTACAGGATAAGTTGGGTGATGTCTGCTGTTGTTTTTGAGAGGCAAACAGACCGTGCGCCTCGAATTAGCCTTGTGTTTTTTGTATTTATTCTTTATGCGCAGGCTGTGTGCTGCAGAACGCACTGGCAACCGGCATTATGTCTACTTTATATTGATTGTTACGGGGCGACCTGTTATCGGCCAGCCCTTATACGCCTGACTTTATACACCAGGCGCCAGGAATCGGTAATGCCTGTTACAGGCTGCTGTCAATGAAGGCTGTCAGCTGAGACTTTGACAAAGCACCAACCTTGGTTGCTTCAACATCACCATCCTTAAAAATCATCAGGGTTGGAATACCGCGAATGCCAAACTTGGGTGGTGTCGCAGAATTTTCATCGATATTCAGTTTGGCAACTTTAAGCTTGCCGGCATATTCGCTCACGATTTCATCAAGAATCGGTGCAATCATCTTGCAGGGACCACACCATTCAGCCCAGTAATCAACCAGCACAGGAATATCAGACTGCAGGACTTCTTTTTCAAAAGAATCATCTGTAACGTAAACGATCTCGTTGCTCAAGGTGGAACCTCTTAAATAACTGGTGTTGTAAGAAATATCGCGCTGGCGAAAACAGTAAGAACTATGTGTAAACTCGGTTTTTCGTGTTCGATGTATTTGAAATCAAGACAATGATGAGTACATAATAAACTATTTTTAGCATTTGTACACCCTTTTAATAGACCCCGGATTAAAAAATCCTGTATGCTACACCTCCATGAATACATCCATGAATCACCACCTTACAGACATCCGTTTTAAAGACTTCGACCTTCACCCGGACCTGATCAAGGGACTGGATGAAGCCGGTTTTGAATTCTGCACTCCCATACAGGCACAGAGCATACCCATCGCACTGACCGGCAAGGATGTCGCCGGCGAAGCACAGACCGGTACCGGTAAAACTGCCGCCTTTATGGTGGCCTGCATGCACCACCTTATCAGCAAGCCTGCAGATGAAAATCGCAAACCCAACCAGCCGCGTGCACTGATACTGGCGCCCACACGTGAACTGGCCATACAGATTCACAAGGACGCCGCAGCCATAGGCAAATACACCGGACTTAAACTTGGTCTGGCCTATGGTGGTACCGACTACGACAAACAGCGCAATACCATTACCGAAGGCGTCGATATTCTTATCGGCACACCGGGACGACTGATCGATTTTTTCAAACAGGGCGTCTATAACCTGAAAGCCTGTGACGTGCTGGTACTGGATGAAGCCGATCGCATGTTCGACCTTGGCTTTATCGACGATATCCGTTACCTGCTGCGCCGCTGCCCGGAACCTGCCAAACGCCTGAGTCTGCTTTTTTCCGCTACACTCTCGCACCGTATTGCCGAGCTTGCCTACGAGCACATGAACGACCCGGCGGAAGTACGCATCGAGGCGGAAACCCGAACCGCCGACAAGATCGAGCAGTCGATCTACTACCCGGCCAACGAGGAAAAGATTCCGCTGCTGCTGGGCCTGATGAAAACACTCAAGCCCTCGCGCAGCATTATCTTTATCAACACCAAACGCGTCGCGGAAAAAGTCTACGCCTGGCTGGAAGGCAACGGCTACAAGTCCGCCCTGCTCTCGGGCGACGTGCCGCAGAAAAAACGCCAGACCCTGCTGAAAAAATTCCAGGACGGTGAATTCAATGTACTGGTGGCCACCGACGTCGCCGCCCGTGGCCTGCACATTCCCGAGGTCAGCCATGTCTTCAACTTCGACCTGCCACAGTCAGGTGAAGACTACGTGCACCGCATCGGCCGCACCGCCCGCGCCGGCGCCAGTGGCGCGGCGATCAGCTTCGCCTGCGAAGACTATGCGCACTACATTATGGATATCGAGGAATACATCGACCAGAAAATCGGCCGCGAAGCCGTCACCAGCGAACTGCTGGTTGAACCGAAACCACCGATTAAAATGGAAAGAAAACCAAGGAGTGGCCGGCAAAACCGGCCGCGTTCTGGTGGTCACCGTGGCAGTGGTGGCCGGCATCAGGGGCGAGGCAGGGATAACCGGAGCAGAAGACGGTGAGGCCGGCTTTGCCGGCAGTGAATAACTAATAGTGAATAGTGAATAGTTAAAAGCGAAAAAACTTCGTTTTTTCTGTTTGGTTCATTTTAAAATTCACTATTCACTATTCACTATTCACTATTCACTATTCACTATTCACTATTCACTATTCACTACGTTTTGGCGTTATCACCCACCGCGCCCGCCAACCGCTCAAACACCGCGTCAGCCACCGAAATCGCCTCACCAACCTCTTCCGCCAAAACGTTAAAGTGTCCCATCTTGCGCCCCGGCCGCGCCTCGGTCTTGCCATAAAGATGCAGCTTGATATTGTTACGCGCAAAAATGGCCGACCAGTCGGGTGTCCATAGTTCGCCCAGCATGTTTACCATAACCACCGGTGACAGCAGGCGGGTATCGCCGGGGGTGAGGCCGCACATCATGCGTACCTGTTGTTCGAACTGTGAGGTTACGCAAGCATCCTTGGTGTAGTGGCCACTGTTGTGCGGGCGCGGCGCCATTTCATTGAAATACAGCACGCCGTCTTTACTCAGAAAAAACTCAACGGCGAGTATGCCGACATAGTTCATGGCATCGGCCAGCAGCGCGGCATAGTCAACCGCCTGCTGGCGAATATCGTCGGAAACGCGTGCCGGCACGATGCTCATGTGCAGAATACCGTTGCGGTGCTGGTTCTCGGCAACCGGAAAACTGGCCATTTCACCACCGGCATTGCGCGCGACAATGGCGGAAACCTCGCAGTCGATATCAATCTGCTTTTCCAGTACGCATGCAACCTGGCCGGCCCGGGCAAAAGCGTCAGCCAGCTCGCCCTCGTTTGCGACCACAAACTGACCCTTGCCGTCATAACCCAGGGTACTGGTTTTCAGAATAGCGGGAAAACCCACGGTCTCGGCCGCTGTTTTCAGGTCGGCTTCAGCGCCAATAGCCTGGTAAGGCACGGGACGCAGACCGGCCTGAAGCGCGAACCGCTTTTCAATATCCCGGTTCTGGGCAATTTCCAGCGACTCTGCCACCGGGTATACGGTGGTCTTGCCGGCAATGGCGCGCACACTCTGCGACGGTATATTTTCAAATTCCAGGGTAATGACATCACACAGCTGCGCCATCTCATCCAGCGCTTTTTCGTCATCATAGGCGGCCTGTATATGCACATCGGCAATCAGGCCGGCGCCACAGACCGGATCGGGGTCGAGTACCGCCACACGGTAACCCATGGTACGCGCGGCCACGCAGAACATGCGGCCCAGCTGGCCACCGCCCAGCACACCCAGGGTTGCTCCCGGCAAGATTTGTTGAATACTCATTTATAATTGATCCGCATTGCTGTTTTTCCGACCTTTTGGACAGACTCTTTTATCAACTATCAGCCGGCGGCAGAGTCATGGCAAACACGCTCTGCTGCTGCCTGGCACGAAAATCGTCCAGTTTCTGCGCAAGACTTTCATCGTTAACCGCCAGCATGGCAATGGCGGAAAGCGCGGCATTGGCTGCACCGGCCTCGCCAATGGCATAGGTAGCCACCGGAATCCCCCTGGGCATCTGCACAATGGATAATAATGAATCCATACCCTTGAGATATTTCGATGGCACGGGCACACCGAGTACCGGCAGGGTTGTTTTTGCAGCCAGCATGCCCGGCAGGTGCGCAGCGCCGCCGGCTCCGGCAATAATTGCGGCAAACCCCCTGTCACGAGCCGTTTCGGCAAACTCGAACAGCAGCTCAGGTGTACGATGGGCGGAAACCACTTTTGCCTCGTAGGCCACACCAAAGTCTGACAGTTGCTCAACCGCGTATTGCATAACAGGCCAGTCACTCTGACTGCCCATGACAACCGCTATCTTCCCGGCCACTGTTTTTCCGGTCGTATCGGTACCACTGCTTTGTGATGACATAAGTCTTTCCGCCATTTATCGAGAAAAAACCACGAATTGTATAGTATTTGCCTGTTGAATTACAGCCATCAGTCCCGTGTCTTCCCTTATCATCCGTCATTTGCTCTGTTTAACCCGGAAAATTTAACAGGGAAAGCAGCCTCTTAAGCCCGCGCCGACCGGATATATTCAGCTCACGGACTGTAAATATGTGAACCTTGTCAGGTTTTCAACTGAAATGATGTCATATCATACATAGTGTTGAAATCTTGACTAGAATAAATATAAACGCTTACGCAGATTTCTCGCTATCACCGGGCTTTTATCAATACGCCAGGAACACACTGTAAATCTACAGACGGGGATTATTGCGCCGGCAAAAGTCAGATTACTCAGGGCAGACCATAAATACAGGGATTCTATAAAACCCGGACCGTAAAGGCAGCCGTGCCTTTGATTGCTCGCTTATGCTGAACAAACGCCTGACATTACAGAAAATGCTTGCGCTGGTAATTTTACTGGTAGGCATTATCGGTATCGGCCTTGTTATCGCCACAGACTTTACCTACCGGAAGCTGGCCCACGAGCAGCAAAAGGACGCTATTACCCATCTGATTGCGCTGAAATCCAGTGACCTTATCGAAAAATCGGTCAAGCTGCATGAGGAAATTGCCGAACGCCTGCAGGATCAGCCGGCATTTATCCAGGCCCTGCATGACAATGACCGCACTGCACTGAGCCGGATACTTGATGCCGAGTTTGACCGGTATTACGTTACCACCGGCCTGCTGAAACTTGAGAAAATCCTGGTTTTCAGGCCGGATTTCAGCCTGCTTGCCGACTCCACACGAGGCATTGCACTGGAAGGTGAGCAACTGCCATGCTCCCGACAGATCAGTCAGTTTCAGACATTGCCAGCGCTGGGCCGAATAAAACCCGACTCTCAACTTTGTGAATACAGCCAGCGTCCCCTGCTCGGCAGCCTGTTTCCCATAGGTAAAAACAGCACGGAGGCTTATATACAGATTATCAGTGACCCGGCCCATAGTCTCTCGGCACTGGAAAACGAACTCGGTATCCCGCTGAAAATATACAGCAGTAATGACAGGCTGTTATACCAGTCTGCCAGCTGGCCGGCTTCCGGCACACTCGACAACTACCTGTTGAGCGGCTACCAGGTTCATGACAGAAGCAACCGGCTTATACTGAAAATCAGCGCGGCCTCCGATATCACTGCGTTCAGGCAACACCTGGACGGCATCCGCTACAAGGTCATTGTCGGCTCGGTGATCCTGACCCTGCTGACACTACTGCTGGCACTGGGCATACTGCAACGCGGACTGGCACCGCTGAAAAAACTGCAACAGGCTGCACAGCGTATTACCCGTGGAGAATTTACCTCGATTGATGAAGACGGCTATGACGAGATCAGCGCGCCCATACGCTCATTCAATCTGATGGGGCAAAGAATAAAGACGCTGATCAGTGACCTGCAAACCGAAGCGGAGAACCATCGCGAAACCGAGGAGAAACTGAAAAATTCCATAAGCAATGCCGAGCAGCATGCCAGGCACGCTGAGCACCAGAGCAAATTCCTGCAAATGACGCTGGAATCCATTGTCGATGGCGTAATCACCACCACCATAGACGGTTACGTGCAAACCATGAACCCCATGGCCGAACAGCTGACGGGATGGACCCAGGAAGAGGCAAGAGACAAACCGCTTGTACTGGTCATGCATGCACTGAAGGAAGATACCCACAAGCGCATCTACGACCCGACAGAAAATATCGAGTACAAGACTGTTCTCGATGAACCGGTCAGCGCACTGCTCATCCAGAAAAACAGCAATATTGAAATCCCGGTCGAATACGTCGCCGCCCCCATGCGAGACCTGGACAACCAGATTGCCGGCATTGTGGTTATTATTCACGACGAGTCTGTACAGCGCCAGCTGAACCGTCAGCTGACATTCCAGGCCACTCACGACGCCCTCACCGGCCTGATCAATCGCTATGAGTTCGAGCGTCGCCTGAAAAACACGATTATCCGCCAGCGTGAAGAACATTCCGTCAACACCCTGTGCTATATCGACCTTGACCAGTTCAAACTGGTCAATGACACCTGCGGCCATACAGCGGGCGACGAACTGCTGAAAGAGATCACCATGCTGCTGGAAACCAACCTCGATGGCGCCGGCACGCTTGCCCGCCTCGGGGGCGATGAGTTCGGCCTGCTGCTGGAAAACCATAATATCAACCGCGCCCAGATGATTGCCGGCCGCCTGCTGATGGTTATCCAGCAGTTCCAGTTCAGCTGGAATGACAATACCTTTACCATCGGCGCAAGTATCGGGATCGCTCCCATCAGCGAGGACGCGACTTCCTGCGAGGAAATCCTCAGTAATGCAGACTCTGCCTGCTACCTGGCCAAGGAAAACGGTCGCAACCGCATACAGGTGTATACCGACGAAGATGACAAGTTGCTGATGCAGCAGCGCGAAATGCACTGGGTATCACGCATCAACCACGCCCTTGAGGACAACCGTTTCCAGCTGTACTTCCAGGAAATCATGCCGCTCAACCCGCAGGAAAAATCCTTTATCCTGCACGGTGAAATCCTGCTGCGCATGATCGACCGCGAGGGCGACATTGTTTCACCCGACAACTTCCTGCCGGCGGCGGAACACTACAATATGATCACCCTGATCGATGAATGGGTGGTCGAGCAATCCATAAAATGGCTGGCTACCCGCAGTGACAAGGTACTGATTTCGATAAACCTGTCCGGCATGTCGTTGTCCAATCGCGGCTTTCTCAATTTCGTGGTTTCCCGCATCAAGCAGCACAGGGTAAATCCCGAGCTGCTTTGTTTTGAAATTACCGAGACCGCAGCCATCAGCAACCTGAGCCGTGCCATTCACTTTATGAACGTACTGAAAAAACTCGGCTGCTCTTTCGCTCTTGATGATTTTGGTAGCGGACTGTCTTCCTTCTCCTATCTCACCAGCCTGCCCGTCGACTACCTGAAAATCGACGGCTCCTTTGTTATGGATATCGACAAGGACCCCATGCATTACGCCATGGTGAAATCCATTAATGAAGTAGGGCAGGTCATGGGTATCAAGACCATTGCCGAGTTCGCCGCCTCGGACGCCATTATCGACTGCCTGAAAGAAGTCGGTCTGGACCATGCACAGGGTTACGCCGTGTCACGCCCGGTACCGCTGACCTCACTGGCAAGCCGGGAACCCGGCGAAGTCCGGGACAATGTAATCAGCATGGTAAAAAATGACCAGAATGCCAGTTAGGAATCCGGTTGTAATAATCTGTTAATTTTTAACCACAGAGGACACAGAGGTTAAAAAGAAACCCGACCACTAGGGCAGG
>DRLE01000160.1 GCA_011051475.1 Gammaproteobacteria bacterium | reverse complement strand
CGGCCATCAGGGTTGTGCACGGCCTCGACTTCCCTGAGCAGGAAGGGATGGCTGCGCATGGCGCCCTGGCCGAAAATCATCATGCTGCGGGTGAGGATATTGGCGCCTTCAACGGTAATGCCCACCGGGATCAGCTGGTAACCGCGGCCGATGAAATTATGCGGCCCCATGCAGATGGCATGGCCGCCGTGCACATCCATGGCATCATTGATTACCTTGCGCATGCGCTCCATGGACTGCTGCTTGACGATGCCGGAAACCACGGAAGGCACCTCGCCATTGTCCAGCGCCGACAGTACCAGCAGGCGTGAGGCCTCGATGGCATAGGTCTGCCCGGCAATTTCCGCCAGCACTTCCTCGATGCCTTCAAAGTAACCGATGGGCGTATGGAACTGCTGGCGGATGCGGGCATAGGCGCCGGTATATTTCGCCGCCATCTTCGTGGCCGCCGTGCCCAGCGCGGGCAGGGAAATGGCGCGGCCGTCACCCAGGCACTCCATCAGCATGGCCCAGCCGCGGCCGATATAATCGACGCCGCCGATAATGGCGTCCAGCGGAATAAACACGTCCTTGCCGCGTATCGGGCCATTGAGAAACGCCTGGTTCATGGGGAAATGGCGGCGGCCGATTTCCACGCCGGGGGTTTCGCGTTTGATCAGCGCCAGGGTAATGCCGCGCTCGGTTTCATCACTCAGCAGATTGTCAGGGTCATAAAGCTTGAAGGCAATGCCGAGCAGGGTGGCCACCGGCGCGAGGGTAATGTAGCGCTTCTCAAAGTTAAGGCGAATGCCGAGAATGTTTTTGCGGTCTTCATAATCGCCATAACAGACCACGCCGGTATCGGGCATGGCGCCGGCGTCGCTGCCGGCATTGGGACCGGTAAGCGCAAAGCAGGGGATATCGATGCCTTTGGCCAGGCGCGGCAGATAATAGTCCTTCTGCTCACGCGTACCATAGGTCATCAGCAGCTTGCCGGGGCCGAGCGAGTTGGGCACCATAACGGTGACCGCTGCCGAGCCGCTGCGACTGCCGATCTTCATGACGACCTCGGAATGGCAGTAGGCGGAATAGTCCAGGCCGCCGTATTTTTTCGGAATGATCATGGCGAAAAAGCCTTTGTCCCTGGCAAATTGCCAGACTTTTTCCGGCAGGTCATAATCGACCTGGGTAATCTGCCAGTCATCCAGCATGGCGCAGAATTCCTCGACCGGGCCGTCGATAAAGGCCTGTTCCTCGGCCGTCAGTTGTGGTGGCGGCAGGTTTTTAATCATGGAAAAGTCCGGCTTGCCGCTGAACAGTTCGGCTTCCCACCAGACATCGCCGGCATCCAGCGCTTCCTGTTCGGTCTGCGAGACATTCGGCATCAGCTTTTTCATAATCACATAAACCCTGTCGCTGAACTGACGGCGCAGGGGAGTGATATTCAGCGGGATGACAACAATGGCATAGCCCAGCCAGAGAAGCTGCATGCAGGTGGTGTCGGCTTCGGCAAACAGCTGAATGGCCAGTACGGCGGCGCCAAGGGCAAGTGTCCAGGCCGGCAGGGACAGGCGAAAATAGGCCGCAAGTAAAATAACAAGCACTAACAGGGTAAACCAAAGCATACTGTACTCCTTAACAAATATCCGGTATCAACCGTCGCCGCGGCCACGGGGTGTCACTGTTCTGTCCTGCTCGTCTGCAGCGCTGGCTGCAATGTGTCTACTGCCGGTATCTGCGCCCGGCATTGCTGTCCTCTTCACTATTTATTTCCGCATCGATGACATTATCGACTTCCGGTTCGACAATGTCGAGATGAATACTGTCAGTCGGTTGCGGCGGTGTCAGTCGCTCAATCTCGGCCGGGTCGGAATAAAAACAGTCGCCGATATCGGTGCAGTGTACACCGGTCTGGTCCCAGGGCAGTTTGCGGTAAATACCCAGTTCGTCGAAGTCGAGTACCGGGTACTTGATAACATCAAAATACGGTGAATGGTCGAAGTCACGCGGTGTAATCAGCTTGGAGTTTCGCCGGATCAGTTTCAGGCGGCCGTGTTTGTCATGGTGCAGCACAGGAATAATCGGGAAGCGCACATGCGCGAAGGCTTCGGCAATCATGGTCGAGCAGACGGTCCTGGTCGGCTTGCCGGTATTGTGCTCAAACAGTGAGGAACGCCAGCGTTTGGGGATAAACCAGTAGGGGAACATAAAGCGCGCCAGGTCCATAATCTGGCGCATGTCGTAATCCAGGCCAAGTTCCATAATGGCATAGCGGATGACGGCCTGCGAATCATGCCGGGTAATGCCGCGCGGCCGGCAGATGCGCATATGTTCACCTTCATAGTCGGACAGGGCGGAAACAATAATACCCTTGCCGAGAAAGGCCTCGATAATCAGCTGTTCATCCGGGCTGCAATGGCGGTGTTGCTGTATGCGATCACGCAGGGAAGGGTCATCGACATCATGCAGCCGTCCGATATACAGAAAGCTGTGCGTCCACATGCTCTGGGTAATGCTCTTGATAATGTCAGCCACTTTCGAGCGGCCTTCAACCAGCACAATATCGCCCGGACGCAGTTCATAGCGCATGCGTTCAAAGCTGGTCAGCGGCGTCTGAAAATCCGGCGGTTCGTAGGTGAGCCAGTGTACCAGCCTGTTCCATACCAGGTTTTTGAGTCTGGTGTAAAGCAACATCCAGGTTACTCCTGTGACCGTTATGCCATAGTATCAAGTGTAGTGCATTGTGACACTAACACTACCAATAAGACCGGTATAAGTGGTTTATGTTCAAATCGACTGGCTATTGCTGCCGGCCCTGTTCGCCTCAGCATCAGGAAAAGTCATCTACCATCTGCACGGCCCGCTCCATTAACGCCTTCTGCGTATAAAAGTGAGGCGAAAAGCGAATGCCGCCACCGCGCAGGGCGCAGATAACATTCTGTGCCTGCAGTTGCTGATAGAGCCGGTCCAGATCTATGCCCTGTTTGCTAAAGGTGGTAATGCCGGCAAAGCGTCCCTTTTGTGTCGGGCTTAACAGGGTGATGCCCGGCAGGGACTGCAGTTGCTGCTGCAGGTACACGCTGTTGGCCAGCAGCATCTTTTCAATGGTTTCCATGCCGACTTCCAGCAGCATGTCCAGGGAAGCATTCAGCGCGGCGATGCCGAGCATATTGGGGCTGCCGCTTTCAAAGCGCTGCGCGGTGTTGGCAATGCGTAACTCAGTCGATGAGAAATCAAACGGGTTCTGCAGCATATGCCAGCCGTACTGGCGCAGTTTCAGCATGTCCTGTTTGTCCCGGCGGCAATAGAACAGGGCGCAGCCTTCCGGCGCGCACAGCCACTTGTGGCCATCGGCCATAACAAAGTCGGCCTGGCAGGCCTGCACATCAAAACGCAGGGCGCCCAGTGACTGAATGGCATCAACGCAGAACAGCGTATTGTTCTGCCGGCATGCGCGGCCTATGCATTCAAGATCCAGGCTCAGGCCGCGTGCATACTGCACCGAGCTGCAGCTGAGCAGGCGGGTATGGCTGTCCATGGCGTCGAGTAGCCGTTGCTCCGGTTCGGAGCTGTCGGTAATGGCAATCAGCCTGATCTCGACACCGTCGGCTTCAAGCGCCTGCCAGACAACGCGATTGGAGGG
>DRLE01000159.1 GCA_011051475.1 Gammaproteobacteria bacterium | reverse complement strand
GACGGCTGTTTTTTCAGTATCGGCGCTGGCCGAAGGTTTTACCCTGAGCAGCGATGATGTGGCCGGGCAGCTGGCAAAGGCGCAGGTGTTTAACAGCTTCGGTTGCAGCGGCGACAATATTTCACCACAACTGGCCTGGAAAAACGCGCCGGCAGGCACAAAGAGTTTCGCCATTACGGTGTACGACCCCGACGCGCCCACCGGTAGCGGCTGGTGGCACTGGGTGGTGTTCAATATTCCGAAAAATGTGCATCAGCTGAAAACCGGCGCCAGCGGCAAGGCGATGCCCGCCGGCAGTATCGAAAGTGAAACCAGCTATGGCGCCAAAGGTTTCGGCGGCGCCTGTCCGCCCAGGGGCGACAAGCCGCATCGTTACATATTCACCGCCTACGCGCTGGATATCGAAAAAATCGAGCAGAATGCCGGGGCGCGCCCCGAGCTGATCGGCTTCTTTTTAAACAGCCATGCGCTCGCCAAAGCATCCATTATGGCTTATTACGGCCGCTAGGTACGGTCGAAAAAAGGTAGATTAAGAATGGCAAAAACCCTGTATGACAAATTGTGGGACGACCACGTGGTGCGCACCGAAGATGACGGCACCGCGCTGATCTATATCGATCGTCACCTGGTGCATGAAGTGACCTCGCCGCAGGCTTTTGAAGGCCTGCGCCTGGCCGGGCGCAAACCCTGGCGGACGAACACCATTGTGGCGGTGCCCGATCATAATGTGCCGACCACGGACCGCAGCGCCGGCATCCAGGACCCGGTGGCGAAAATCCAGGTGGAAACCCTGGATAAAAACTGCCGGGAGTTCGGCCTTACCGAGTTCAGCATGAATGACGTGCGCCAGGGCATTGTGCATGTTATCGGCCCGGAGCAGGGCGCGACCCTGCCGGGCATGACCGTGGTTTGCGGTGACTCGCATACCTCCACCCATGGCGCTTTCGGCGCGCTGGCCTTCGGCATCGGCACTTCCGAGGTCGAGCACGTGCTGGCCACGCAGTGCTTGATGCAGAACAAGAGCAGGAACATGCTGGTGTCGGTCAACGGCAAGGTGGCCCCGGGCGTGACCGCCAAGGATATCGTGCTGGCGATTATCGGTGAGCTCGGCACCGCCGGCGGCACCGGCTATGCCATCGAATTCGGTGGCGAGGCGATTCGTGATCTTTCCATGGAAGGGCGCATGACGGTCTGCAATATGGCGATCGAGGCCGGCGCCCGCGCCGGCATGGTGGCTGTGGATGACACCACCATTGAATACGTCCGGGGTAGGCCCTATGCGCCGAGCGGCGAAATGCTGGAAAAGGCCGAAAAGGCCTGGCGTGAGCTGCACACGGACGAGGGTGCGGTCTTCGACAAGGAAGTGCATATCGATGCCACAGCGATCAAGCCACAGGTCACCTGGGGTACCTCACCGGAAATGGTGGTGGCCATCGATGCAGTCGTGCCCGACCCTGACAACGAGGCCGACAAGGTCAAGGCCGATGGCATGCGCAAGGCACTGGCCTATATGGGGCTTGAAGCCGGCACACCGATAAAGGATATCGCAGTGGACAAGGTTTTTATCGGCTCCTGTACCAATTCGCGTATCGAAGACCTGCGCGCGGCGGCCGAGGTCGCCCGGGGCAGGAAAGTGGCCGACAATATCAAACTGGCCATGGTGGTGCCTGGTTCCGGCCTGGTGAAAAAGCAGGCCGAGAGCGAAGGCCTGGACCAGGTGTTTATCGAGGCGGGTTTTGAATGGCGCGAGCCGGGCTGTTCCATGTGCCTGGCCATGAACGCCGACCGGCTGGAGCCGGGCGAGCGTTGCGCATCGACCTCCAACCGCAATTTCGAGGGTCGCCAGGGGCAGGGCGGGCGCACCCACCTGGTCAGCCCGGCGCTGGCCGCCGCTGCCGCCATCAAGGGCCGTTTTGCGGACACGACAGATTTATAAAAGGTAGAAACTATGCAGGCATTTACACAACACACCGGTATTGTCGCGCCGCTGGACCGCCCCAATGTGGACACCGACGCGATTATTCCCAAGCAGTTCCTGAAATCCATCAAGCGCACCGGCTTCGGCCCCAATGCCTTTGACGACTGGCGCTACCTGGATGCAGGCGGCCCGGATATCGACAACAGCACGCGCCGCAAAAATCCGGACTTCGTGCTCAACCAGCCGCCGTTCGACAAAGCCACGATTCTGCTGGCGCGTGAAAACTTCGGCTGCGGCTCCTCGCGCGAGCACGCGGTCTGGGCGCTGGTCGATTTCGGCTTTCGCGCCGTGATCGCGCCGAGCTTTGCCGATATCTTCTACAACAACAGTTTCAAGAACGGTTTGCTGCCCATTGTGCTGGATGCGGATATTGTCGATGACCTGTTCAAACGTATTGCGGCAAAGCCCGGTCTTGAGCTGTCCATCGACCTGGAAAAGCAGACGGTGAGCTGTGAAGGCGAGGTTATTGCCCGGTTCGATATCGACGAGTTCCGCAAACACAATATGTTAAACGGCCTGGATGATATCGCACTGACACTGCAGCATGCCGACGAGATTCGTGCCTATGAGGAAAGGCGCGGGCAGGAAGCGCCGTGGTTGTTTTAAAAACGAATCTTTAACCACAGAGGTCACAGAGGTTTAATGTTTTGGGGTCACCCAAAAACGCAAAAGTCGCAAAGTAGTTGTTATTGTTGTCATCCTGAGCGAAACGTAGTGGAGCCGAAGGATCTATTGCCACTAATCCAGCTCAGGCGCACAAGATCCTTCGGCTTCGCTCAGGATGACAGCGATAAAACTTTACAAATAACTCTGCGTCTCTGCGGTTCAGCTTTTAAAAGCAAACAGAAAAACTAGCGTATAATTACCACCCCTGTTTACAGGGCGCATATTGAAGAGAATATTATGAGTTTAAAAATTGCCGTAATGCCGGGTGATGGCATTGGAATTGAAATCGTTGCCGAGGCCGTCAAGATTCTCGAGCATTATAAAAGCCAGGGCCGTCTCGACGTCGAGCTTAGCGAAGCGCCCGTGGGCGGCGCCGGTTACGATGCGGCCGGCAAACCGCTGCCGGATGAAACCCTGGCGCTGGCACGTGAGTCCGACGCCATTCTGTTCGGCGCCATCGGCGGGCCGGAGTATGATTCACTGGCGCGCGAACT
>DRLE01000158.1 GCA_011051475.1 Gammaproteobacteria bacterium | reverse complement strand
CGAGATTACCCGTATTCTCAACCACCTGCTGTGGATCGGCGCACATGCCCTCGACGTCGGCGCCATGACCATGTTCCTCTACGCTTTCCGCGAACGTGAGGATTTAATGGACTGCTACGAGGCGGTCTCCGGCGCACGCCTGCACGCCACCTACTACCGTCCCGGTGGCGTCGCCCGCGACCTGCCGGACAGCATGCCCAAATACAAGCCGTCCAAGTGGCACAGCAAGCGTGAAGTGGCCAAGCTGAATGAAAACCGCGAAGGCTCGCTGCTCGACTTTATCGAGGACTTTACAAAGCGTTTCCCGGCCTACGTCGACGAGTACGAAACCCTGCTCACCGACAACCGCATCTGGAAACAGCGCACCGTCGATATCGGCGTGGTCACGCCCGAACGCGCCCTGGCGCTGGGCTTTACCGGCCCCATGCTGCGCGGCTCCGGCATTGCCTGGGATCTGCGCAAGAAGCAGCCCTACGAAGCCTACAGCAAGATGGATTTCGATATTCCCGTGGGCACCAATGGCGACTGTTACGACCGCTATCTGGTGCGCATCGAGGAAATGCGCCAGTCCAACCGCATTATCAGCCAGTGCGTTGACTGGCTGCGCAAGAACGAAGGCCCGGTGCTGCTGGAAAACCACAAGATTACCCCGCCGAAGCGCGAGGAAATGAAGGCCGACATGGAGTCGCTGATCCATCACTTCAAGCTGTTTACCGAGGGCTTCTGTCTGCCCGAGGGCGAGGCCTATGCCGCCATCGAGCATCCCAAGGGCGAGTTCGGCATCTACCTGATTTCCGATGGCGCCAACAAACCCTACCGCCTGAAGATCCGTCCGCCCGGCTTTGTGCATATTTCCGCCATGGATGAAATGACGCGCGGCCATATGCTGGCCGACGTGGTTGCCGTTATCGGTACCCAGGACATTGTATTCGGCGAGGTTGACCGCTAATGATTGACTGCAAGACAAGGGGCATTGAAGCGGCCGAGTTATCGGCGCAGACGCGTGCCGAAATCGACGAGCTGCTCACGCATTATCCCGAGGACCAGAAAAAGTCCGCTCTGCTGGGCGCGCTGACTATCGTGCAGCACGAGAACCAGGGTTTTCTTACCGAGGAACTGATGGCTGCAGTGGCCGATTACCTGGGCCTGGCAAAAATCGAAGTGTACGAGGTCGCCAGTTTCTACTCCATGTACGAGCTGAAACCGGTGGCGCGCCACAATGTCGCCATCTGTACCAATATCTGCTGTATGCTCACCGGCGCCCAGGACATTGTCGATCATGTCGAGAAAAAACTGGGCATAAAGACCGGGGAAAGCACCGCCGACGGCCGCATCTACCTGAAGAAGGAAGAAGAGTGCCTGGCCGCCTGCGCCGGTGGTCCGATGATGCAGGTTAACCATGTTTACTATGAAAATCTCACCCCGGAAAAGGTCGATGAGATTCTCGATTCGCTGGAGTAAGGCTGCCCATGTCGCATGATTTAATGAAAAATGTGGTCAGGCCCGAGGTCACCCGGCCCGAGCACAATACAAGGAACGAGCAGGTCTGCTTCGCCACCCTGCAGTTCGAGGATCAGCCCTGGTCGTATGAAAACTACCTGAAAACCGGCGGCTACGAGGCCTGGAAAAAAATCCTCAAGGACAAGATCTCGCCGGAAGATGTGATTGAAGAAGTAAAAAAATCCGGCCTGCGCGGGCGCGGCGGCGCCGGTTTTCCCACCGGCCTGAAGTGGAGCTTTATGCCGCGCACCGCGCCGGTACAGAAATACCTGGTCTGCAACTCGGATGAATCCGAGCCGGGCACCTGCAAGGACCGTGAAATCCTGCGCTACAACCCGCACGCCCTGGTCGAAGGCATGCTGATCGGCTGTTACGCCATGGGCGCCACCGCCGGTTATAACTATATGCGTGGCGAGTTTATGGACGAGCCGGCCATCCGTTTCAAACAGGCCCTTGCCGAGGCTTATGATAACGGCCTTGTCGGCAAGAATATTCTTGGCAGCGGTGTCGATATCGACCTGCATGCCTCACTGGGCGCCGGCGCCTATATCTGCGGCGAGGAAACCGCGCTGCTCAACTCGCTGGAAGGCAAGCGGGGCCTGCCGCGCTTCAAGCCGCCGTTCCCGGCCAACTTCGGCCTCTATGGCAAGCCCACCACCATTAACAATACCGAAACCCTGTCCTCGGTGCCGGCGATTATGCGCAATGGCGGTGAGTGGTTCCAGAACCTGGGTATTCCCAACAGCGGTGGCGTCAAGCTGTTCTCGGTTTCCGGCCATGTTAACAGGCCGGGCAACTTTGAAATTCCCATGGGCACTTCCTTTGCCGACCTGCTGGAAATGGCCGGCGGTGTGCGCAGCGGTCACAGCCTGAAGGCGGTCATCCCCGGCGGGTCTTCCGTGCCGGTGGTGCCGGCCGATATTATGATGCAGGCCAATATGGACTATGACTCCATCGTTGAGGCCGGCTCCATGCTCGGCTCCGGCGCGGTTATTGTTATGGACGAAACCACCGATATGGTGCAGGCCCTGCGCCGCATCTCGCGCTTCTATTTCTCCGAGTCCTGCGGCCAGTGTACACCCTGTCGTGAAGGCACCGGCTGGCTGTACCGCATGCTCACGCGCATTGTCGAAGGCAAGGGCACCATGGCCGACCTCGACAAGCTCGACGACGTCGCCAGCAAGATCGAAGGCCGCACCATCTGCGCCCTCGGCGATGCCGCCGCCATGCCGGTACGCAGCTTCCTCAAGCACTTCCGGCCGGAATTTGAATATTACGTTGAACACAAACACAGTATGGTAAAGGCGGCTTAGATGTTTTTTTATCCGCAAATGAACGCAAATGAACGCAAATGTTTTTCAGGCAGCGACGCTGCCTGCGAAATCTTGGTGTCTATGCGTAAGCAGGATGGCAGGCCTGAAACCTTATGTGTTCATAAAAATAAAAATTTGCGTTCATTTGCGTTCATTTGCGGAAAAAAATAAAAGACCATGTCAGAAAACAGCACAACAGAAATGGTAACAATCACGGTCGACGGTCGTGAGATGCAGGCGCCCAAGGGGGCGATGCTGATCGAGGTGACTGACGCCAACCGTATCCATGTGCCGCGTTTCTGTTATCACAAGAAACTGCCGATCGCGGCCAACTGCCGTATGTGTCTGGTGGAAGTGGAAAAAGCACCCAAGCCGCTGCCGGCCTGCGCCACCCCGGTGATGGATGGCATGGTGGTGCGCACGCAGTCGCAGATTGCGAAAGACGCGCAGAAATCCGTCATGGAATTTCTGCTGATCAACCATCCGCTGGACTGCCCGATCTGTGACCAGGGCGGTGAGTGCGAGCTTCAGGACGTGGCCATGGCCTATGGCCAGGACAGTTCTGAATATTGTGAAACCAAGCACGTTGTTTTCGATAAAAACATCGGCCCGCTGATCGCCACCGAGCTGACCCGCTGTATTCACTGTACCCGCTGCGTGCGCTTTGGCCGTGAGATTGCCGGCATGCGTGAGCTGGGTATGACCGGTCGCGGCGAAAACTCGCTGATTGCCACCTTTGTTGACGAGTGCGTCAATTCGGAAATGTCCGGCAATTCCATCGATGTCTGCCCGGTGGGCGCGCTGACCGCGAAACCATCGCGTTTCAAGGGCCGTGCCTGGGAAATGATCGAACACAAAACCGTGGCGCCGCATGACTGCATCGGTTCCAACCTGTTTGTACACACCCTGCGCGGCGAGATTATTCGCGTGGTGCCGCGTGAAAACGAATCCATCAACGAGGTCTGGCTGTCCGACCGTGACCGCTTCAGCTATGAAGGTCTGGATACCGAAGACCGCCTGACCACGCCCATGATCAAGGTCGATGGTCAGTGGCAGAGCGCCGGCTGGGACGAAGCCCTGCAGCTGGTTGCCGATAAATTCAAGGCGCTGGCTGAACTGAAAGCCGAGCAGGCCGCAGCCGAGGCTGCTGCTGCCGAGGCCGAAGAAGCCAAGGCCGAAGAGGGCGACGCCGACGAAGCAGAAGCCGCCGAACCGGCCCAGTCTGCAACAACGACCGAAATGGCCGCACTGGTATCGCCCAATGCCACCCTGGAAGAGCTTTATCTGGCGCAGAAACTGCTGCGCGGTCTGGGCAGTGGCAGTATCGAGCACCGTCTGCGCCAGAGCGATTTTTCCGATGAAGACAGCGCGCCGGTCATGCCCTGGCTGGGACAGAGCATCGAGCAGCTCGAGCAGCTTGACGCCGCGCTGCTGATCGGCTCCAATGTGCGCAAGGAGCAGCCGATTGCCAACCTGCGCCTGCGCAAGGCGGCAACCGCCAATAATGCGCAGATCAGCTTTTTAAACCCGCGCCGCTATGCATTCAATTATCCGGTGGCGCAGAATATCGTGGTTGCCGCGCAGGACATGGTCGCCGAGCTGGCAGCCATTGCCGCCGCTGCCTTTGCAGAGAGCGGTAATGCCGCGCCGGCTGCCGTCAGCAGTGCCGTTGCCGCGGCTGAAGCTACCGATGCCCACCGGGAGATTGCCAAGGCCCTGATTGCCGGCGAGAACAGCACGCTGATTCTCGGCAATATTGCCGCCATGCACCCGGCGTTTTCCGCCCTGCGTACACTGGCCGATGCCATCGCCACGGCCACTGACAGTCGCCTGGGTTATTTAAGCGACGGCGCCAATGCTGCCGGCGCCTGGCTGGCCGGCGCGGTGCCGCATCGCGGCGCCGGTGGTCAGCGCGAAGACATCGTCAGCGGAAACAACCTGGCGCAGATCACCGCCACGCCGCTGGCGGCAGCACTGCTGCTCAATATCGAACCGGATACCGACGCGGCCGATGCCTCTTCCCTGATGGCCAGCCTGGATGCCGCCGACTTCGTGGTCTCGCTGTCCAGCTACAATTCCGCCTCGGTCAAGCAGGTCGCCGATGTTATGCTGCCGGCTGCGGCCTTTACCGAAAGCTCCGGCACCTATGTCAATGCCGAGGGCTACTGGCAGAGTTTCAATGCCGTGGTGGAAGCGCCCGGCATCAGCCGTCCGGCATGGAAAATCCTGCGCGTACTGGGTAATCTGTGCGGTGTCGACGGTTTTGATTATGTATCTTCCGAGGACGTGAAAAACGAAGTGCGCGCCGCCTGCGAATCGCTTGAGCTGAGCAATGCGGTGGCCAACCCGGCGACGGTCGAGATCAAGCCGGTCGACGGCCTGCAGCGTGCGGCCGATGTGCCCATGTATGCGGCTGATGCGATTGTGCGACGTGCCGCTTCACTGCAGCAGACCGTTGACGCGCAGACCCTGTGCGCGCGAATAAACGCCGCGGCTGCGACGCTGCTCGACCTGGATGAGGTTTCCGAGGTCGAGGTAAGCCAGGACGGGCAAAGCATGACCATGCCGCTGGTTATCGACGACAGTATTCCGGATCATTGCGTCTGGGTCGCCACGGCTATGGAAGGTAACGACAGCCTGGGCGCGGCATTTGCGCCGATCAGTATCGAGAAGGCAGGCTAGGGCAGGAATTGCGAGATGAATGAAATGATAGACAACTTGCTAACGACCGGTCTTGAACTCTGGAACTGGTTCCCCGCGGACTGGCAGACCTTCCTGCTGATCCTGGGCAAGATCATCCTGATTCTGGCGCCGCTGATGATCTGCGTGGCCTATATCACCTATGCCGAGCGCAAGATTATCGGTTACATGCAGGTGCGTATCGGTCCCAACCGTGTCGGCCCGCGCGGCTGGCTGCAGCCGATCGCCGATGCCATGAAGCTGATGTTCAAGGAAGTGATCATCCCCAGCCAGTCCGACAAATTCCTGTTTCTGCTGGCGCCGGTGCTCTCCATTATGCCGGCGCTTGCCGCCTGGGCGGTAATCCCGTTTGACCGCGGCATTGTACTCACCGATGTCAATGCCGGTCTGCTGTATATTCTGGCGCTGACTTCGCTCGGTGTTTACGGCGTGGTTATTGCCGGCTGGGCATCCAACTCCAAGTACGCCATTCTCAGCTCGCTGCGTGTCGGCGCGCAGATCGTGGCCTATGAAATCGCCATGGGTTTTGCCCTGGTCGGCGTGATTATGGCCAGCGGCAGCCTGAATATGGGCGATATTGTCGAAGGCCAGGCCGGCGGCATTTCCAGCTGGTATGTGTGGCCGCTGCTGCCGCTGTTCTTCGTTTACTTTATCTCCGGCGTCGCCGAAACCAACCGCGCGCCGTTTGACGTGGCTGAGGGCGAGTCTGAAATTGTCGCCGGCTTCCACGTCGAGTATTCCGGCATGGCCTTTGCCGTGTTCTTCCTCGCCGAGTACGCCAATATTATCCTGATTTCCTCGCTCACCGCGCTGCTGTTCCTTGGCGGCTGGCTGTCACCGTTTGAGGGTTTTGTCGAGGCGGGTAACTGGCTGGCTGAGCCCAGCCTGCTGTGGTTCTTTGCCAAGGCCTGTTTCTTTGCTTTCTGTTTCCTCTGGTTCCGCGCCACCTTCCCGCGTTACCGCTACGACCAGATCATGCGCCTGGGCTGGAAAGTGTTTATTCCGGTCACCATTGTCTGGCTGTTCGTTGAAGGCCTGATGGTTTACGCGCAAATCGGACCATGGAGTGCATGACATGAAATCGGTTTATCACTTCTTTAAAAGTTTTCTGTTCTGGGAGCTGCTCAAGGGCCTGAGCGTTACCGGCAAGTATCTGTTCTCACCGAAAATCACGGTGCAGTACCCGGAAGAAAAAACGCCGATGTCACCGCGTTTTCGCGGTCTGCACGCGCAACGCCGCTACGCCAATGGCGAAGAACGCTGCATTGCCTGCAAGCTGTGCGAGGCGGTATGCCCGGCGCTGGCCATTACCATCGAGTCGGAACAGCGTGAGGACGGCAGTCGTCGCACCAAACGCTACGATATCGACCTGTTCAAGTGCATCTACTGCGGTTTCTGCGAAGAGGCCTGTCCGGTGGATGCCATCGTCGAAACCCATATCTTCGAATACCACTTTGAAGAACGCGGCAAGCAGGTCATGACCAAGCAGATGCTGCTGGAAGTCGGTGACAAGTACGAGGCGGAAATTGCCGCCAACAAGCAGGCGGATGCGCCTTATCGATAAGGCAGTGAATAACGAATAGTGAATAGTGAATAGTGAAAAATCTTTTACAACAAATGACGAGTAAAGGTCGGCAGGCGACGTTGGCGGGCAAAGCAGGCTTTGTCATTCTGAGCGCAGCCGAAGAATCTTGTGCCACGGAGCATGAGGCTTGTGCCGCTGTGCGGGGAAACCAGGTATAACGATGAGTATCACTGACTTTCTGTTTTTTGCTTTTGCCGGCCTGACCATTGCAGCCGCGCTGGGCGTGGTGCTGTCGAAGAACCCGGTGCACGCGGTGCTGTTCCTGATTCTGACCTTTTTCGCCAGCTCGGCTATCTGGCTGATGCTGGAGGCCGAGTTCCTCGCCATTACCCTGGTGCTGGTTTATGTCGGCGCGGTAATGGTGCTGTTTTTGTTCGTGGTAATGATGCTCGATATCAATATCGCGAAAATGCGCGAGGGCTTTGTGAACTACCTGCCGATTGGCGCGCTGTTTGCCGTGGCCATTGTCGCCGCCATGATCTGGGTGGTGGGTCCGGTCGGGCCGGAAGTGATGAACACCGATGCGCTGAACCAGGCCGTCACGCACGGTCCGGATTACAGCAATACCAGAGCGCTGGGTGAGATTCTGTACACTGAATACGTACTGGCCTTTGAAATTGCCGCGGTCATTCTGCTGGTGGCCATTATTGCGGCCATCGCCCTGACCCTGCGCCGGCGTCCGGACACCAAATACCAGACACCGGGCAAGCAGATTAAAGTGAAACGTGATGACCGTCTGAAGATTATCAAGATGGATGCCGAGGTTTCCGATGATTGATTTGACCAGCTACCTAACCCTGGCAGCCATCCTGTTCGCCATCAGCGTGGGAGGCATTTTCCTTAACCGCAAGAATGTGGTGGTGCTGCTGATGTGCATCGAACTGATGCTGCTGGCGGCCAATATCAACTTTGTCGCCTTCTCGCATTATCTGAATGACAGCGCCGGTCAGGTGTTTGTGTTCTTTATTCTTACCGTGGCGGCCGCCGAAGCGGCCATCGGTCTGGCCATTCTTGTGGTGCTGTTCCGCTCACGTCATACCATTGATGTCGAAGATCTCGACGATCTGAAGGGATAATACGATGGATACTCTTTACCTTGCCATTCCCTTAGCATCCCTGATCGGCGCCATTATCGCCGGCATCTTCGGCGCGCAGATCGGCCGCAAGGGTGCGCACAGCGTGACCATCCTCGGTGTCGGCATTTCCTTTATGCTTTCGCTGATTGCGCTCAAGCATCATGTGTTCGACGGTGCGCCGGTCTATAACGAGTCGGTGTATACCTGGCTGGTATCAGACGGCATCCGTTTCGAGGTCGGTTTCCTGATCGACAATCTCACGGTGATGATGATGGCGGTGGTCACCGGCGTCTCGCTGATGGTGCATATCTATACCATCGGCTATATGGCCGATGACCTGCATAACTGGCCCAGGACCAGTCTGGCCGGCACCAATGCCTACCAGCGTTTCTTCAGCTATATCTCGCTGTTTACCTTCTCCATGCTGATGCTGGTGATGTCCAATAACTTTATGCAGCTGTTCTTCGGCTGGGAAGCCGTGGGCCTGGTGTCCTATCTGCTGATCGGTTTCTGGACCGTGCGCCCGACCGCCGTCTACGCCAACCTGAAAGCCTTCCTGGTCAACCGCGTGGGTGACTTTGGCTTTATTCTCGGTATTGCCGCCGTGGTTATGTATACCGGCTCACTGGACTATGCCGATGTGTTCGGCAAGGCAGAGGGCCTGGCAGGGCAGAGCATGAGTATTTTCAATGGCAGCGAGTGGAGCGTGATCAGCGTTATCTGTATCCTGCTGTTCGTCGGTGCCATGGGCAAATCGGCACAGATTCCACTGCATGTGTGGCTGCCCGATTCCATGGAAGGCCCGACCCCGATTTCGGCCCTGATCCATGCCGCCACCATGGTAACCGCCGGTATCTTTATGGTCGCGCGCATGTCGCCGCTGTATGAATACTCCGAGGCGGCGCTGAGCTTTATTATTGTTATCGGTGCGCTCACGGCTTTTCTTATGGGCCTGATCGGTATTGTGCAGAACGATATCAAGCGCGTTATTGCCTATTCCACGCTGTCACAGCTCGGTTACATGACCGTGGCGCTGGGCGCTTCGGCCTATTCCGCCGCGGTGTTCCACCTGATGACCCACGCCTTCTTCAAGGCGCTGCTGTTCCTGGCCGCCGGTTCGGTGATTATCGCCATGCACCACGAGCAGGACATGCGCAAAATGGGCGGCCTGAAAAAATACATGCCGATTACCTACTGGACCTCGCTGATCGGCACCCTGGCGCTGATCGGCTTCCCCGGTTTTTCCGGCTTCTTCTCCAAGGACTCGATTATCGAGGCGGTGCATCATTCAACGCTGCCCGGCGCTCACTTTGCCTACTACGCCATACTGCTGGGTGTTTTCGTTACCGCGTTCTACTCCTTCCGCCTGTTCTTTATGGTCTTCCACGGTGAAGAGCGTATGGACCAGCACACCAGGGAACACCTGCGCGAGTCGCCCTGGGTAGTTACCCTGCCACTTATACTGCTGGCGATTCCCTCCATGTTTATCGGTGGTATGACCATTGGCCCCATGCTGTTTGGTGATTATTTCGGCAGCGCCATTTTTATTGCCGAGCAGCATGACGTGCTGGCCGAACTGGGCAAGAACTTCCACGGCGCCTTTGCCTTTGTCGAGCACAGCTTCGGCGGCCCGGCATTTTATCTCGCCATGGCCGGCCTGATATCCGCCTGGTTTATCTATATGAAGTCACCGCAAACCGCGGAGAACATGAAGAACCGCTTTATCTGGCTGTACAGACTGCTGGATAACAAGTACTACTTCGACGATTTCAACGCCGCCTTCTTCGGCGCCGGCAGCCGCCTGCTGGGCAGGGAACTGTGGCAGCAGGGCGACGTGAAATTTATCGACGGCGTACTGGTCAACGGCAGCGCAAAACTGGTCGGCTGGTTCGCCGGCGTAACACGCCATCTGCAGACGGGCTATTTGTACCACTATGCTTTTGCAATGATAATCGGCGTGATTGTATTACTGGCAATGGGAATCTTTTAGCAGTGAATAACTAATAGTGAACAGTGAATAGTGAAAAAACATCAAGCTATTAACTAATAAACTATCAAGACCAACTATGCGAAATATCAAACAACAAAATAATAAAGTAATAATGAATAACTGTTCACTATTCACTATTCACTATTCACTGATCCCGGAGGGATCCCATGTCTGACCTCCCTCTCCTCAGTATCCTGGTCTGGCTGCCCATCCTCGGCGGCATCGCGGTGCTGCTTGCCGGTGACAAGGGCGACGCCAGCGGTGTGCGCGTGATGTCGCTGGTGTTTACGATTGCCACCTTCCTGCTCAGCCTTGGGCTGTATACCGGTTTCGATGCCTCCACCGCCGATATGCAGTTTGTCGAGCGTCATGCCTGGATTCCGGTGTTTGATATCTATTACCACTTCGGCGTCGACGGCTTTTCCATGCCGCTGATTATCCTCACTACCTTTACCACCATCCTGGTGGTTATCGCCGGCTGGGAAGTCATCAAGAAAAAACCGTCGCAGTACCTGGCCGCTTTCCTGATTATGGAAGGCCTGATGATCGGCGTATTTGCCGCGCTGGATGCCATCTTCTTCTATGTTTTCTGGGAAGCCATGCTGGTGCCGATGTTTATCCTTATCGGTATCTGGGGCGGTGAGCGCAGGGTTTACGCCACCATCAAGTTCTTTATCTATACCTTTATCGGCTCGGTGTTTATGCTGGTGGCGCTGATCTACATGTATTTCCAGGGTGGCAGCTTCGCCATACTCGACATGCATGAAATGTCGCTGTCGATGAACGAGCAGATTCTGATCTTCCTCGCCTTCCTTGCCGCCTTCGCGGTGAAGGTGCCGATGTGGCCGGTACATACCTGGCTGCCCGATGCGCACGTGGAAGCGCCTACCGGCGGTTCGGTGATCCTGGCGGCCATTATGCTGAAAATCGGCGGTTACGGCTTTATCCGTTTCAGCCTGCCGATTACCCCGGACGCAGCGCACGCGCTGGACTGGCTGATTATCCTGATGTCTCTGGTAGCCGTGGTCTATATCGGCTTCGTCGCCTTGGTGCAGCGTGATATGAAAAAACTGGTGGCCTATTCATCCATCGCCCACATGGGCTTTGTCACCCTCGGCCTGTTCGTGGTGTTCCAGATCTGGGAAAATCCGGCCAATGCCACCGGCAATGGTGCCGCACTGGCGGTCGAAGGCGCCATGATCCAGATGATTTCGCACGGCTTTATCTCCGGTGCCATGTTCCTCATGATCGGCGTGCTTTACGATCGCATGCACACCCGCGAGATTTCCGCCTACGGTGGCGTGGTGCACTCCATGCCCGTGTTTGCCGCCTTCTCCGTGTTCTTCGCCATGGCCAATGCCGGCCTGCCGGGTACCTCCGGTTTTGTCGGTGAGTTCATGGTGATTATCGCCAGCTTCCATGCCAACTTCTGGTACGCCTTCCTTGCTGCCCTGACCTTGATCCTGGGCGCGGCCTACACCCTGTGGATGGTCAAGCGCGTGTTCTATGGTGAGGTGGCCAATGACAATGTCGCCGCGCTGAAAGATATCAACGCCCGCGAGCTGGTCATAATGACCACGCTTGCCGTGGCCGTACTGGCGCTGGGCCTGTGGCCGGCGCCGGTGATAGACGTTATGCATGCAAGTGTCGAAAACCTGTTACAGCACATACAGTTTTCCAAGCTGTAAACCCGACGAATAACGAACCACGAACAACGAAACATAAACAGGCCGAAAAGAACCATGACTCTAGAATCACTGAATATCGCTGCTGCAGCTCCCGAAATATTCTTGCTGTGCATGGCCTGTCTGGTGCTGGTGGTCGACGTCTTCCTGCCGCCGGAAAAAAGGAACCTGACCTATGTGCTGGCCCAGCTGTCACTGCTGGTAACACTGGTGCTTATTCTCAATAACCCGGTCGAGGGCAGGGTGCTGGCCTTCAATGACCTGTTCGTGCAGGATGCCATGGGCAACGCGCTGAAGCTGTTTATCCTGGTGATCAGCTTCGGTGTGTTCGTGTACTCGCGGCTGTATCTGCAGGTGCGCAGTATCTTCAAGGGCGAGTTCTATGTGCTGGGCATGTTCAGCATTGTCGGCATGATGCTGATGGTATCGGCCAATAACCTGCTCATGCTTTATCTCGGTCTGGAGCTGCTGTCCCTGTGCCTGTACGCGCTGGTTGCCTTCAATGTTAAAAACGGCAATGCCTCGGAAGCGGCAATGAAATACTTTGTGCTCGGCGCGCTGGCCTCCGGTATGCTGCTTTACGGCATGTCCATTCTTTACGGCCTGTCCGGCAGCCTGCAGTTGTCCGATATCGCCCAGGCCATTGCCGGCATGAGCGGTGACGACAATGCGCAGAAACTGGGCATGACCTTCGCTCTGGTGTTTATCGTCGTTGCCCTGGCCTTCAAGCTGGGCGCCGTGCCTTTCCACATGTGGATGCCGGACGTCTACCACGGCTCGCCAACCGCGGTTACTGCCTTTATCGCCACCGCGCCCAAGCTGGCCGGTTTCGCCATGATTATGCGCCTGATGGTCGAGGCCCTCGGTGGCCTGCAGACCGACTGGCAGCAGATGCTGATCGTACTGGCGGTGCTGTCCATGGCCGTGGGTAATATCATTGCCATCGCGCAGAGCAATATCAAGCGCATGCTGGCCTATTCAACCATCTCGCATGTCGGCTTTATTCTGCTGGGTATTCTCGCCGGCACGGCAGACGGCTATTCCTCCGCCATGTTCTATACCATTTCCTATGCGCTGATGTCGCTGGGCGGTTTCGGTATTATTATGCTGCTGTCGCGCCAGGGCTTCGAGGCCGACAAAATTTCAGACCTGGCCGGCCTTAACCAGCGCAGCCCCTGGTTCGCCTTTATTATGATGGTGCTGATGCTGTCCATGGCAGGCGTACCACCAACCGTGGGCTTCTGGGCCAAGCTGGCAGTGCTGACAGCCGTGGTCGAGGTCAATATGATCTGGCTGGCGGTGCTTGCGGTTATCTTCTCCATCGTCGGTATCTTCTACTAT
>DRLE01000157.1 GCA_011051475.1 Gammaproteobacteria bacterium | reverse complement strand
CAGGCCTGACAAGACCAGCAAAACAACGGCTTGTCCGAGGCGGGAGAAAAGCAAAAGCGGATGGCTTTTGTTTTTTGTAGGCCGGAATAAGCGTCAGCGTTTCCGGCAAGTTTGGCACGCCTGCAACGCTATCGCTTCGGCAATTGCTCCTGCATTGCCCTATTACCGTCCATCCATGGACATATCTGCGCCTACGGGTGTAGAACTCTCAGCACTGGTTTTTGTTTTTCCGCTTTTAATCCACCTCAGGCAAGCCGCTGAACCGGGCCTTTTTATTTTTGTCGCCTTTAGCGCCTGCAGCAGCGGCGTTCTTTTGCCTACTTTTCTTTCGCTGTTGAAAGAAAAGTAGGTCGCTGTCAGAGCGAAACTCGAATCTCCGTCACCAAAAAGACCCAAAGAAAACCACACCATCCTCACCACACAGCCAACACCAAAAACACAAAACCCCGCATCGACAGCTATAATAACCCCATGAAAATCAACCCCTCAACCGGCCTTCTGCAAAACGGTAAACACGTCCCCTCCCCCAACTGCGACGCGCGTCCTGAAGAAACCGAGATCAGCCTCATTGTCATCCACTCCATCAGCCTGCCGCCCGGCCGGTATGGCGGTGATGAAATCGAGCAGTTTTTCCAGAACCGTCTGGACAAGGACGCACATCCCTATTTCGCTGAAATCCACGAACTGAAAGTTTCCGCCCATGTGCTGATTAAACGCAGTGGCGAGATCGTGCAGTTCGTGCCTTTTCATCAGCGTGCCTGGCACGCCGGGGTTTCCAGTTATAACGGACGTGAACGCTGTAATGATTTTTCTGTCGGCATAGAACTGGAAGGCACCGATACAGAACCCTTTGAAGAAGAACAGTACCAGCAACTGGCCCGGCTGATCAGGGCATTACGTGACACCTGGCCTGCCATCGGCGACAATATTACCGGGCATTGTGATATTGCCCCGGGACGCAAGACCGACCCCGGCAGCGGATTTGACTGGCAACGGCTAAATCAGCTGCTCGACAGCAATTTTTCCGAAAAAACGCTATAGTTAGGCCATTCCAATAATAAAAAACATAAATCACCAAAACAGATGGCGCTAATCTCCATTATTATCGGGCTGTTTCTTGACCGCCACTTCCGCCAGTTGCATGACCTGCGCGATATGGCATGGTTTGAGTATTACACCCAGAAGATTCTTCGCTTTACCGGCCGCCTGCTACCGCCCATACAGTTCATTCTGATCCTGGCGTTACCGCTGTCGATCATGCTGTTTATCCAGATATTGCTTAACGATTTTCTGTTTAACCTGCCCGGCTTTGTTTTTGGCGTACTGGTTTTTATCTATTGTCTGGGTCCAACCTGCCTGCTGACGGAGATAGAGGCCTATATCCATGCCCGCACCGTTGGTGATGAAGATGAAGCCCTGCACTATGCCGGCAGCATCACCGGCGAATCAGCTACCACCTCCCCTGACCAGCAGATAAATGACGTCACCCGCGCTATCCTCTACTATGCCAATGAACGCATCTTCGCCACCATTTTCTGGTTTGTTATTCTCGGCCCCTTCGGTGCCATTTCCTACCGCCTGGTATCGCAGCTGAGCAAATATATTGAAAGCGGCGAGCTGGCCGCCTTTGCCGAGTTTGTACACGCGCTTATGGCCTGGATTCCTGCACGTATGCTGGCGGCAGGCTATGCCCTGACCGGCAATTTCGATGGTGCCTATCACACCTATCGCGACCGGGCACACACCTTCGATCTTTCACAGTCGAACTACGAGGTTCTGGTCTCGACCGGCCTCGGCGCCATGCGCACACTGGAAATGAAAGAGGAGCTGGCCAGCATCCATGCCGCACAGGCACTGGTTATGCGCGCGGTGATTGTCTGGATAGGCATACTGGCCGTATTAACGCTGGGCGGACTTTTTCACTAGAACACGGAGTGGCGGCGATGACTACCTGTATCGATATTATCCGTCATGGCGAACCCGTTGGCGGCCGACGTTACCGGGGATACAGTGTCGACGACCCCTTGACCGACAAAGGCTGGGCGCAGATGCGCGCGGCCGTTCCCGAAAACCCGCCCTGGGAGCATATTATTACCTCCCCCCTGCAGCGCTGCCGGGCCTTCAGTGAAGAGCTGGCCGCTGACCTGCAGATCGGCTTCAGTATCGAAGACAATATCAAGGAAATCGGTTTTGGTGAATGGGAAGGCAGGACCCCGGATGAGATTACCGCCGATGACAGCGAGGCGCTGCACCGTTTTTATCTCGACCCGGTGCATAACCGCCCGGCCGGCGCCGAAGCACTGGACAGCTTTTCCGAACGCGTGTGGCAGGCCTATCTTGAAGCGGCCCGGCAGCACGAAGGCAAACACATACTGATGGTCGCCCACGCCGGTGTGGCCCGGGCGATTACCGCCAATATTCTGCAGATGTCACTGGCCGATGTTTACAGCCGCCTGCGTATCGAATATGGCGCCATCGTGCACAGCGCGATCGACAGCGACCAGCCGCCAAAACTGATTATTACGGGGCCCGCTTTATAGCACCGCGGTTTGATAGCGACTCAAACCCGTGAAAGCAGACGATCCAGCCGGTCGGCAAAGGCCTTGCGGTCTGCGGCATTCATGGGCGCCGGCCCGCCACCTACCTGCACGCCGCTGCTGCGCATGGTTTCCATAAAATCACGCATGGTCAGCTGCGCCTGAATACTGTTGGCCGAGAACATTTCACCGCGCGGGCTCAGCGCCATGGCCTCTTTATCCAGCACCTCGGCGGCCAGCGGAATATCACTGGTTATGACCAGGTCACCCGGCTGAACACGTTTAACAATTTCATTGTCCGCCACGTCAAAACCCTGTGACACCTGGATAAAGCGGATATAAGGCGAGCGCGGTATATTGATACGCTGGTTGGCGACCAGCGTCACTTCGGTTTGCGTGCGCGTGGCGGCGCGAAACAGAATCTCCCTGATAACCACCGGGCAGGCATCGGCATCTACCCAGATTTTCATGCTCAGGCTTCTGCCGGCGCGGTGATCTCGGCAATTTCCTCCAGCGTCGGCAGGCTGAGATTGTGCTCAGCGGCCAGCGCCAGTGCACGCTGCAAGCGTGCCGGCGCGCTACGCCCCATGCAGGCGTGTTCACGGTCGCCATTGAACGCCTGCAGCATGCCGTCGATCAGCGCCTGGTGATCCAGCTTCTGCCCGATGAGGGCCTCCTGCAGGGTGATAATATCGGTGGCCACATCGTAGGCCAGCGCGTTGTGCTCATCCCACAGCTGGCCGACATTGCCACCGACCTTCAGGCCGGCAATATTGGTGGTAAGGATATAGACATTTTTCAGCACCAGTTCGTGCAGCAGTTCTGCCTCGGTGTCCAGTTCGCGCGCGGGTATCTCGATGGCAATCAGGGCATCTGCCACCTGCCTGGCGTGCGGCCCGTAGACCGGTGACGGAATAATCACCTTTGAATCGATGCCTTTTTTCTTTTCAAACCACACGGATATCACCGTCGGCTCCAGTTCGTACTGCTGCCAGTCGCGCGGCAGCAGCTCGTTCTGCAGCAGCACCAGCCGGTCTTTCCATGGCTCTGGCACACTCGACAGCTGGCTGTGCAGCTCCATTTCGGCAACGGCAAGAATAACCAGTTCGGGATCTGGCACATCTTCGGCCACTTCGCTCATGGCCTCACCACGAACAACCGGGTGCACCGTGTAACCGCTGCGCAGAAACCCCCGGGCAAAAACACTGCCCATTTCACCGATACCGACAACCACGACAGATTTTTTCATAACAAAATTCCCGGCGACCCTTTAGTGTATACCAGGCTGCAGACCTGGCCGCAGACTTGGGTTAAAATGCGCATT
>DRLE01000156.1 GCA_011051475.1 Gammaproteobacteria bacterium | reverse complement strand
CTGCTGACCGCACGGGCCGAGGCATACAGCCATGCCTATTTTTCCGAAGGTCTGAAATCGCTGGCCCTGTTTTCATTTGCCACCCACCCGCCACTGAAGCAGCGCATCAGGCGACTGCAGCCACGATGGGACGGTAAATATATCTACGAGAAAACCCGGGTGCAGGCCGACAGCAGCAAGGTGCCGGATGAATCACCGCAGCAGCGCCGCCAGCGGGTAATGGCTGCCGCAACGGCCATGGGCGCAGGCGTCGCCGTCTATGAGGCGATGAATGCGGTGGAAAGTATCGGCGAGGTGTCGCAGGAGCAGGTGGATGCCGCACAGCTGTGGCGCCGGGAAATGCCGGATGAAATACTGGAACAGGCGGAAAATCCCTATGGCGCACAGGCGATTGTTCTGGCGCTTCTGCTGCATGAAGATGAAAGCCTGCAGCAGCAACAGTACCGGGTGCTCGATGAGGTGATCGGCGAGCTGCACACGCAAAGCGTGCGCAGCCTGCAGCCGCAGCTGGTGCAGCTCGATCGTGCTCAGACCCTGCCGCTGATCGACCTGGCCCTGCCCACCTTAAGGGAAATGACCGTGCCCCAGTACCAGCGTTTCAAACAGTGCATGCAGAAACTGATTGCCGCCGACAAAAAAATGGACCTGCGTGAATGGATTATCCAGCGCCTGATAACACAGCTCCTGGATGACAATTACAACCTGCGCAAAAAACCGGTGGCGAAATCCTTTGTGCTCGGCTCGGCGAAAAAATCCAGTGAGCTTATGCTGTCCATGCTGGCCTATATCGAGCACAGGGACAAGGAACAGGCGCAGATCGCCTTCGACAGGGCCAAGCGTTCCATCAGCGCCGGCGCCCTGCAAATGCTGGATAAAAATGAAATATCCCTGAGCAGCCTCAACGCCGCCATGGATGATCTGGAGTTTCTCAAACCGCCGCTGAAAAAACGTTTTTTGCAGGCCTGCGTTACCTGCATCGCCTACGATGGCAAGGTCGGCATCCGTGCCTACGAACTCACCCGCGCCATCGCCAGCTGCCTCGACTGCCCGATGCCGCCGGTGCTGGTTAACCCGGTATCGTAGTCGTTATCCTGCCACGGCCGGATAATTAACGCGTGTTTCTGTCCAGCTCGTCCTGCGCCTGTTTGGCTCTGGAGCGCTGTGAGTCGGCGTCATTGTAGGGGTCTCTCTGCGGGGCCGGGTCGCCGGCGCAGCTGCTTAATAGCAGGGCTGTGATAAAAAATATAAAACCGGTTTTAAACAGGGATTTCATTGCTGTCACCTCTGGATACTTTTCTGTGTTTCTCAAGTATAACAATATTTAATGGTACTAAACCGGGTATAAAATTATCATCAGTACATTATTCGTTTAGTACCGATAAAACCTGCCGGCCTGTGATAGTATTTCCCGGTCAGTTTGATGATGTTTATGACAACGGTATTGTCGGTGCATCCTGCTGTCTGGCAGAACAGCAGTAAGTCTGAACAGTATGGATGCCTGTTATCAACTATTACTAAGGATGTATAAAATGACAAAATTCACGCACATACTCTTTTCCATTGCTTTTCTTTTTCTTCTTGCGGCCTGCAGCAGCTCTTCCGGCGGTTCATCTTCACAGAACCTGGGAACCCCCATTAGCGAGGACGAGTTCCTGCAGAGCATAACAACCGGGGTTTACCGTATTACGGCGGATATGGATCTGCCGGATGTTTCATTTGACGTAGCTGGTTCGACGGTAAATATCAGCGCCAGCGCGAAATCACATCAGGCGATTTCACTGACGGTGAACAGTACAACCAGCGCCATCTATGATGCCTGCGATCTGCAGGGGCCGACCAGCAGCAACCTGAGCGATGATGTGGTTGATCCGGGTGTGCCGGGTGTGACCAGTTGCACGCAGTCGTATTACAAGGTCAGTGATACGCACCTGCAGATGAAATACAGTTGCACCCAGAGCGACACCGGTACACCGACAGAATTCGTAGTTGATGCGGTTCGTCTCAGTGATAATCCTGCCTTTAATCTTGGCTCTCTCAGCCTGGACTTTTCCAGTGCCGCCTACCCGGATGCAAACGAGTCGACAGGGGTTTGTGGCAGTATGGTAACGAGCAGCAGCGTTACCACGATTACTCCGCCATTACCCGACCAGGGCAATAGTTCGACAAGCGAAACCAGTATAGATCTGGTGGCACCGTATGATACTGACAAGCGGGTAATGCTGGAGATGACTTTCTCTACCGATAGTCTGGTTGCAGATACTTATGATGTAGAACAATATCCTGTTTTTACATCTGATCGGCAGGTCACGGTTACAGTATTATCTGCGGCATATGGCGGAACTGTAACAAGTCCTGAAACGCTTACCGCGACCGGCGGAACAGTGATTATCGATTCAGTTTCATCTCTGAGTATTTCAGGTACCTATAATGTCGATATCGGTACCGGTACACTCAGTGGATCTTTCAGTCTGGATCTGCGGTAGTGGCTAAGGCCTGAACCGGTCGGAAACCTGAAAAAGCGGGGCATTGCCCCCGCTTTTTTTGTTTGTCTGGAAAGATTGTTCTTTTTATTGTCTTTCTGCCGGTCTTTGTTTTGATATGTTTTTCAATAACTTGAGATTTCCGGTTTGGTGCAGGGGAGTCAGTGCATGAAAAGCCGGTTTAAATACGCCCGATTCATTGATTTACATCAGCCGTAAACTACTATTTGGGTAGTAATCTTTTAACTGAATACTGCAGTGCCTTGACAGCAGCGGGGTGTTGTTTAATCACGTTTTATTACCTGCAAAGGCCTCAGTAGGCATGGGCTACCCATAAATGCATCATAAACTTTTTATTCTACCGTTTCTTGCGATAAGCAGTCTGGCCGCCTGGCCGGTTGCACACAGTGAGACTGCGCCCGGAAACATGGTGGCTGTGGCCTCCGTCCCGCTGCAAATGTCCATGTTGACCCCGGCATCGGACAGCAATGCTGCCCTTGGCAATGAAGCTGACGTTGCGGGCGAGGAGCGTGCCAGCCATGTTGATGCCTCCGGTACGATTCAGCGAAACGGGCAGAGCGCTGAAGCGTCACTGGCGATGCCTGCTTCAGATGCAGAGCTTCTCAAGGAAGATGTATCACAGGCAGATGTATCACAGGCTGATAGCGACCTGTCGCAAGCCGAGCTGGAAAAGCTGAGAAAACGGTTTGTTCAGGCTGAAAAGGCCGCGAAGAAAGGGCAGAAAAGCCGGTTTTTCCGCCTGTCGAGCCAGCTGGAGGACTATCCGCTTTATCCCTATCTGCAGTACCAGTGGCTGTCCAGGCACCTGAGCGACAGCAAGCGAATCAATGCCTTTCTGGCGGTTTATGGTGATACCCGCTATGGCATTCTGTTAAAGCGCAAGCGCCTGTCCTATCTGGGCAAAAAGCGCCAGTGGCAGGCCTACCAGCGTGACTTTATCGAGTGGGGGTATGAGAACACCACTAACAGCAGCCTGCAGTGTTACTACCGTCGCGCGCAATACAATACCGCCAAAGGTGATGCTGCGCTAAGAGATGCTGCTCTGGCCGGTGCCCGTGAGTTGTGGGTGGTCGGGCATTCTCAGCCGAAAGTCTGTGACCCTTTATTCAGGGTTCTGAAAAAATCCGATTACTTCACCACCGAGCTGGTCTGGCAGCGTTTCGACGCCGCCATGCGCAACAATAAGACCAGACTGGCCGGCTATATTAAAAAAGACCTGCCCGCCACCGAGCGAAAAACCGCGGACTTCTGGCTGAAACTGCATCGCAACCCCGGCAAATATCTTCCTGAACTACTCAAGCAGTCACAAGGGCAGCCGCAATCGGAACATGCGGGACAGATGTTTGCCGATGCGGTGAAGCGGTATGCCGGCCGTGATGTTTACCAGGCCATCGATGTCTGGGACAACAATCGTGAACTGTTCAATATCAGCCGGCAGGACAGGAATCGTGTGGAAAGACGGCTGGCCATGAAACTGGCCTACAAGGGTGACGTCGATGCCTATGACCGTCTCGGTGCTCTTGAACTGTCTGACCATCGCAGCCAGACCCTGCGTATCCGTCTGGCCCTGCAGGAGCAGAACTGGCAGAGGGTTATCGAAGCGATTGGCGCACTGGATGAAAAAGAGCGTAACAGTGAAAAATGGCAGTACTGGCTGGCGCGTGCCTGGCAGGAAACCGGCAGGCCGGTGCAGGCCGACGAGATTCTCAGCGAGCTGTCGCTGAAGCGCGATTTCTATGGTTATCTGGCCGCCGAAATGCTGGACCGTCCCTATCAGCTTGCGCATGAGCCCCTGGATGTAAGCGCCCGGGACATACAGGCGGTACGTGATCGCGAGGCCTTTCGTATGGCCTATGAATTTAAAATGCTGGACCGGGAGCGTGACGCCAAGCTGCAATGGTGGCATGCGCTGAAACAGCTGGACAGAAGCGAAGTGCCGGCAGCGGCCATGCTGGCGCAGCAATGGGGTTGGGATGAAATCGCCATTTTCACCATTGCCAAGGTGAAATACTGGGATGATGTGGAGCTGCGTTTCCCGCGTGCCTATGCCGAACAGATCTACGAAAAGGCGGCCGAAAATGATCTGGACCCGGTTATCTTGTTTGGCCTGATTCGCCGCGAGAGCGCTTTCAACAACGATGCGCATTCACCGGTGGGCGCCCGCGGGCTGATGCAGTTGATGCCGAAAACCGCGCGTCAGGTGGCGCGTGAGTTGAACCAGCGCTGGCGCGGCAGCAACAGCCTGTATGACCCGGAAAAGAACCTGACCTATGGCGCCTATTATTACCAGAAGCTGCTGACGCAGTTCAACGGCAACTACGCGCTGGCGCTGGCAGCCTACAATGCCGGCCCCAGCCGGGTAAAACAGTGGCTGCCGGATGAGACCATGCCCGCCGATATCTGGATAGAAACCATTCCATTTCGCGAAACCCGCGAATACGTGACCACCGTGCTGGTCTATTCCATGATCTACCGCCAGCTGCTGGATTCTTCCAGCCAGCTGACCCTGAATGAACTGACCCCGAAGATTCTGCCGCTGCAGGAAGTTGCTGCCGCATTCTGATTTTTTGCGTTTCCACAGGAAACGTTCATATCTGTTAAAATCCCCGTCGTTTTTTATCTCTCTAATTTACGGGGTGAGCCTTGAGTATAAAATCTGATCAGTGGATCCGTCGCATGGCCGAGCAGGGCATGATTTCGCCGTTTGAGCCGGGACAGGTGCGCGTGGATGGCAATGACGGTCGTATTATTTCCTATGGGACTTCCAGTTACGGCTACGATGTGCGCTGCGCCGATGAATTCAAGATTTTTACCAATATCAATTCCGCCGTGGTTGATCCCAAGGATTTTTCCGAGCACAGCTTTGTCGACTTCAAGGGCGATGTCTGCATTATTCCTCCCAATTCCTTTGCCCTGGCGCGTACCGTCGAGCTGTTTAAAATTCCGCGCAATGTGCTCACCATCTGCCTGGGCAAGTCCACCTATGCGCGTTGCGGTATTATCGTCAATGTAACGCCACTCGAGCCTGAGTGGGAAGGGCACGTTACTCTCGAGTTTTCCAATACCACGCCACTGCCGGCCAAAATCTACGCCAACGAGGGCGTGGCGCAGATGCTGTTTTTCGAGTCCGACGAGGTCTGTGAAACCTCCTACGCCGACCGAGGCGGCAAGTACCAGGGCCAGCAGGGTGTGACCCTGCCCAAGGCCTAGTCAACAGCCTGGCCAACAGCCTGGTCAACTGCTGAACAGCTCGCTATTGTGAAACGTTTTTTTATTGTCTTTGCGCTGATTGCCGTGGTGCTGGCGGTCTATCCTTTTCT
>DRLE01000155.1 GCA_011051475.1 Gammaproteobacteria bacterium | reverse complement strand
GGCGATTCCGGTTTCCCTGCTGGGTGCTATCGCCGGTATCTATTTTGCCGGTTACACCTTTAACACCATGACCATGCTCGGTCTGTTGCTGCTGATTGGTGTGGTCGTGGATGATGCCATCGTGGTGCTGGAAAATATCTTCCGCCATATGGAAGAAGCGCCGGACGCGTCCAATGAGGATATGGCTGACGCAGGCACCGCGCAGGTAATGTTCGCGGTCATGGCCTCGACCCTGACCCTGCTCTCGTTGTTCGGCGCCGTGGTGTTTATGGAAGGTATTATCGGGCGTTTTATCAGTTCTTTTGCCGTGGTGGTGGTTATCGGCGTGATTATTTCGCTGTTTGTTTCACTGACCCTGACGCCCATGCTGTGCGCGCGCTACCTGCGGGTGGTTAAAAAACACGGCGCCGCCTACCGTTTTATGGAAGCGGTGTTTCACGGTCTGGATAGCAGTTATCGCCGCATGCTGGCATTTGCCCTCAGGCGGCGCTATTTCATCCTGCTGCTGGCCGCGCTTGTGGTGTACAGCAGCGGCTGGTTTATCGGGCAACTGGGCAAGGGCTTTATGCCGGACGAAGATCAGAGCCGTTTTATCGTTTCCATTAAAACGCCGCTGGGCTCCAGTATCGACTACACCATCGACCGCCTGCATCAGGTGGAGGCGGTGCTGAAGAAACATAAGGAAATCCATGGCCTGTTCAGCACCATCGGCACCGGTGATCAGGGTCAGGTAAACCAGGGGCAGATTTATGTCAGCCTGGTTCCCCGGGAGCAGCGCAGCCTGCACCAGAAAGCCATCCTTGAAAATGTGCGCGATGAGCTGGCCGGCGTGCCCGGGGTCCGGGCCTTTGCCTCGCCGGTGCCGATTATCGGCGGACAACGCGGCGAACCTCTGCAGTTCGTGCTGAAAGGACCGAAGCTGAACAAGGTTGCCGAGCTATCGCAGCAACTGCTGCAGCGCCTGCAGAACATTCCGGAAATCGGCACCCTGGACACCAACCTGCAGCTGGACATGCCGCAGATCAGACTCAGGCTGGACAGGGAAAAAGCCCGAAATGTCGGACTCGATACGCTTACCATCGGCAATACCCTGAGAGTGCTGGTCGGTGGCATGGATGTCGCCCGCTACAATGACGATCCCGGTGACGGCGAGCGCTATGATATTCGCCTTAAATCCACCAGTCTGCTCAGGCACCCGGATGACCTGTATCACATCTTTCTGCGTAATCGCAGCGGCGATATGGTGCGCCTGGACACGGTCGCCACGCTGGAATCGAAGCTGGGCGCGGCCACCATCGGTCGCTACAAGTTACAGTATGCCGCCACCTTCTTTGCCACGCCGACGATCCCGGAAGGTGACGCCGCTGAAATCGTAACGGCTGAGGCGAATGAAATTCTGCCCACCGGTTACAGTCTTGAACTTATCGGTCGCGCCAAAGAATTCAAAAAGACGGTGGGATACATTCTGTTTGCCTTTGCCACCGGTTTGATACTGGTATACATGACCCTTGCCAGCCAGTTCAACTCGTTTATTCAGCCCTTTATCGTTATGACCGCGCAACCGCTGGCGATTGTCGGAGGCGTTTTCGCTTTGTGGCTGGCCGGCCATACGCTGAATATATACTCGATGATCGGCATGGTGTTGCTGGTGGGGCTGGTCGCCAAAAACTCTATTCTGCTCATTGACCTCACCAACCAGTTGCGCCGCCAGGACAAAAGCATCAACCAGGCCCTGCTCGAAGCCTGTCCGATCAGAATGCGGCCGGTGCTGATGACCTCGCTGACCGTGATTATTTCCATGCTGCCGGCCGCTATTGGCGTCGGCGCCGGCTCTGATACCAATGCACCGCTGGCCGTGGCCGTTATCGGTGGCATGGTCAGTTCAACCCTGCTGACACTGATCGTGGTGCCGGCCGTCTATTCACTGGTGGAAAACGGGCTGTTGCGCGTCAAACAGCGAGGGAAATGAAGATATATAGAATTAGCGTATGCGCGGGTCTGTTTACGAAGCTGTTGCCTTGACTGCGCTTATTCTCCGCAAATTATGCGGAGAGCGGAGAATAGCCGCCGCAATCGCTGCATTTCTTGCGGAGATTGTAGCGCGCCCATATGGTAGAAGCCGGGGTTGCCAGACCTTACCGGGATGAAACAGGTCTTTCCAGGCAGCTTGCACTTGTATCAAGAGAGCAGGGTCGGCTACTGGAGCGTCTGAAGGCAAGCTCGCTACCTCGAAATGGGCAAAGAGATGCGATGAAAAATTAAATGGCGCGCCCGAGTGGATTCGAACCACCGACCTTTGGCTTCGGAGGCCAACACTCTATCCAACTGAGCTACGGGCGCACGGGCAGTGATTGTACCAGAAATGACAGCTGGCTTGCGTGTCAGAATTTGGTATTCAGTGCAGCTTCAGGTGTATCGGTATGCTCATGTTATTCACTGACTTCCGCATGTGTTTTCATCCGGCCGTAAACCTTTCCTCGATATATTACTGACTTTTGTCAAATCGCACTTTTCAGGCGTGGGCCTACGGGGGGAAGAAAACGGCTTTCCAGTGTGGTAAGCCTTAAAGAAAAATGTAGGGTAACGTGCTTTTGGCTTGCGCATATCAGTTATTAGTAATATTATTATAAATAAGCAAGGAATTTGTCGGTACAGTTTACAGTATTGAGAAATTCCACTCAGAAAAAGCGCAATTATTGACCAAAAACAGGTGGTTTGTACGAAAAAGCCCCGCTATTGTGTAAGAAAGCGCCGATTGGAAGTCGATATTATTTACACTTTTGGCTCATTTTGAGTTATCTGAAAGAAAGGCTTTTGTAATAAATTGAGCATTTAGAGGGACTTATAGATTCTGGCATGGAATGTGCTTTTGTTGTTGATGAAGAGGCAAAGTGCGCCAACCAGTGAGTGAATCATTTGGAGGCGAGTTGAGTTTCTGCAACATTGAAATGAGCCACCGGTTAAGACCGGAATGGCGACTGAAAATATATCTAGGGAGGTAGTATGGAACACGATACACACCAACTTTCGCATCATGAGGATACGAAAAAATTGTCATTTGTGGTTGTTTTTTTATCATTACTGGTTATTGTTCTCTTTGGTCTTGCCTGATTGATGACAATAGCAGGTGTCAGATCTATGATAGAATTCGCTGCTTCAAGCAGTGAGACGGCGGTCTCCAGAACAACTTTAAAGTCAGCCAGGATGCTGGGTGCTTTTCGGAGCTTGCCGTCTCGGGCATTGACCGGAGGTTTAATTGAACAATGCTCGATATTTATCAATCCATCTATGGTTTTGAGGGCCAGCCATTCCGGCTAAGCCCTGATTATCGATTTTCTTTTGGGCATCGTAGTTATGAAGATGCCAAATCCTATCTAAAATATGCAGTCAATGAAGGTGAGGGCATCGTTGCCATTACCGGTGCGCCGGGTACAGGTAAAACCACGCTGATTGCTTCTCTTATTTCAGAGCTGGACGCGGACCGTGTTTGCGTTGGTGTGATAAGTAATGTACAGCTTGAAAACAGGCGTCTGGCAGATATGGCGCTTGATGCTTTTTCCCTGGATGCCAGTTCGGGGAGCCAGTCTAGTGCCCCGGTGCGGCTGAAGCATTTTTTCATCGATCAGCTCGAAAAAGGCCGGCGTGCCATTCTGATCGTGGATGAAGCGCAGGGGCTTTCGCGTGAGCAGCTGGAAGAGCTCAGGTTGCTGTCCAATCTGCAACATAATACGCAACAGCTGTTGCAGGTTTTTCTGATAGGGCAGGAGAGTCTGATGGAAGTCATTCGCCTTCCTGGTATGGAGCAGTTACACCAGCGTCTGATTGCGGCAGCGCAGTTGCGGCCGCTGACGCTGGAGGAAACGGTAGAATATATTGAGCACAGGCTCAGGGTTGTTAACTGGACGGGCGATCCGGAAATCAGGGATGAGGTCTTCAATCTGGTGCACAAGTTCAGTTCAGGTATACCCCGGCGAATCAACCTGATCTGTCACCGTCTTTTTCTGCAGGCGGGTTTGAGAGAGCGACATACGTTGCTCGGTGGTGATGCCCTGCATGTGATAGTGGAGCTGCACAAGGAGGGGTTACTGACGGCTGGAGCGCAACGGGCATTGGGTGAATATGCCGTAGGGGTTAAGGGTCTGGCCTCAAATGAGTGATTATCCGGCCTGATATATAAGCATGCTGGGCTTGTCGGGGCGTGAGAAGATTGTATTAGCCATTGCTGTTTTAATAATGGCGGGTGTGCTGCTTCCATTGCCATCTGACAGTATGTGGTGGAGGGAGGCAATGAACAGCGGGCATGTCCTGTTGTTTATGCTGGTGGCCTGGCTGCTGTTTTACGCGCTTCGCAGGCGAATGCCGGACAGTAGTCGCTGGAAGCTGTATGGCTTGTTATTGTTTGTCGGGCTGCTTTTCGGTCTGATTATCGAGTTTCTGCAGATTTTTGTGCACAGGGATGCCAGCTGGGCGGACTGGTTGAAAGACCTTGCCGGTCTGCTGGCTGGCATTGCATCACTTGAGTGGTATCTGGGATGGAAACAATCCACATGGTGGCGGAAGCTTGTTATTGCGGGTCTGTTCGTGGGTGTTCTTGCGCTCAGTCTGAAGCCGTTTGTCATCCTGAGTCTGCATTATGTGCAGCGTGGCATGGCATTTCCTGTACTGATGGACTTTGAGGCAGGCTGGTCATCAAGTTTTGTTGATTATGTTCGCGCAAAAAAGCTGTCTGTTAAAAGCGGCATTCTTACGGTCCGCCTGGAAAAAGGGCAATATCCAGGGGTTAGTCTCACTGAAGTAGAGCCGGACTGGTCGGGATACCGCAGTCTTGTTCTGGAGCTTGAATCATCGCAAGATTCTGATATCAGTCTGGTCGTGCGAGTAGACGATCAATTGCATAACCAGCGCTTCGAGGATCGTTATAACCATCGTTTTGTTGTTCACCCCGGAAAGAACCGGCTGGTGGTTTCGCTGTCGCAGGTGGAACATGCGCCAGAAGGCAGACTGATGAACATGAAAAGAATAAATGAGGTAAAAATATTTGCGCTGTTTCTAGACGAAAGCGTGGAGCTGGGGATTGGTAAAATCTATTTGCAAAAGCAGAGCGGTGCAAGCGGGTGTATAACTGGTGTTATTAAAGGAAAGTGCTAAAATTCTAATATATTACCTTTGTCCGTAATGCAGTTTGCTGTTGCGGTGTTTCAATTTTATCAGGGATAACCTGCTGCTATATTATGGGCACAGTAAGATTTTTTCGTCACTCTACCAAGCTGTCAAGATATTACATACCAACCGAATTTGTTTTTCTGGCTGTTATTGAATTTCTGGTTCTCGTATTGTCGCTTTATCTTGCGATGGAGGTTCGTTTCTGGGGCGAAGGCTGGGAAATGGATTTTGGCGAGTTTCTGAGTAAGGCACTGATTTATGCGACAGTAATGCAGCTCAGCCTGCTCGCTTTCGGCCTCTATCAGAGGCAGGCCGGGCGTTTCCTCAATATGCTTATCCTGCG
>DRLE01000154.1 GCA_011051475.1 Gammaproteobacteria bacterium | reverse complement strand
TGTTCCAGCTCGTGCATGCGTTCGGCCAGCTGCCGGCTCTGCTTTGCCAGCATGTCGATATCGACCATAACGCCGTGACGCTCGATTTTCAGCAGAACGCTCAGCAACGGCAGCTCGATCTCTTTATACACCGATTGCAGCGCCGGTTCCCTTGCCAGCATGGCACTGAGTTTTTCGTGCAGCTGCAGGGTGATATCGGCGTCTTCGGCCGCATAAGGCCCGGCCTCTTCCAGCGCAATTTCATTGAAGGTGAGCTGTTTTGCGCCCTTGCCGGCTATGTCTTCAAAATGAATGGTCTGACGACCGAGCAGGCGCAGGGCCATGTCGTCCATATTGTGGCGCTGGGTGGAATCGAGCACATAGGATTCCAGCATGGTGTCCTCGGCAATCCCTTTCAGCACAATACCATGGTTGGCCAGCACATGGGCATCGTATTTCAGGTTCTGGCCGATTTTTTCAATCCTGTCACTTTCCAGTAATGGCCTGATATCACCAAGCACGGTGGCCTCATCGAGCTGATCCGGCGCGCCGGGGTAGTCATGCGCAAAAGGCACATAGGCCGCCAGCCCGGGCTTGATGGCAAAGGAAATACCGACCACGCGCGCCTTCATGTAATCCAGGCTGGTGGTTTCGGTATCGAAGGCAAAGCGGCCGGTCTTTTTCAGGTCTTTCAGCCATTGCTGGTAGGCTTTTTTATCCAGAATGGTCTGATAGTCGCTATCGGTCTGTGCGCCGGCGCTGGCGGAAGCCCCCTTGCCTTCAAGCTCCGCCAGCCAGTTTTTGAATTCCAGGTCGGTATAGATTTTGCGCAGCTTGTCGGTTTGAGGCGGTTTCAGGCTCAGGGCTTCGATCGGGGTATCCAGTTTTACATCCCGGCGAATGGTGGTCAGCGCCTTTGAAAGAGGCAGCTTGTCGAGATGGGCGCGCAGGTTTTCGCCGACCTTGCCCTTGATTTCATCGGCATGGGCAACCAGATTGTCCAGCGAGCCATACTGTTTCAACCACTTGGCCGCAGTCTTTGGCCCTACCTTCGGTACCCCGGGAATATTGTCCGAGGTGTCGCCCATCAACGCCAGGTAGTCAACGATAGCCTCGGGCGGCACATCGAATTTTTCCTCCACGCCTTTCTCATCGAGAATGGTGTTATTCATGGTATTGATCAGGGTGACATGCGGATTCACCAGCTGCGCCAGATCCTTGTCTCCGGTGGATATCAGGGTGTCGATATTCTGCTCGCTGGCCTGTTTCGCGTAGGTACCGATAACATCATCGGCCTCTACATCCGGCACCACGATAATGGGAAAGCCCATGGCCTCGACCAGTTCATGCAGGGGCTCGATCTGGCTGCGCAGCTCATCGGGCATGGGCGGGCGGTTGGCCTTGTAATCCGGGTAAATATCATTGCGGAAGGTCTTGCCCTTGGCATCGAACACTACCGCCATGTGCTCGGGCTGGTATTCATCGCGCAGCTTGCGCAGCATATTGATCACCCCGAGAATGGCGCCGGTCTCCTGGCCCTTGCTGTTGGAAAGCTTTGGCAGGGCATGAAAGGCGCGGAACAGATAGGAGGAACCGTCAACCAGGATCAGGGGTGGTTTTTTATCGGGCATATTCGAACAGGGCTGGATAACCGGGGTTTGATAACAGGTGCTGATTATCGCAAACCGCCGGCGGCATTAACAGAACTTTCATGTAACAGCCCCGATTTCAGTATATTGATGATATAAGCTAAAATCAGTTTCTTTTTTCAAACCACGCCAGAGCACAGCATCGCATGTCCGTTTATACCATTATTGAAGAGGCCGAATTAAAGGACTTTCTGTCCGCCTATAACGTCGGCGAACTGGTGGACTATCAGGGCATCAGCGACGGTATTGAAAACACCAACTATTTCGTCAACACCACACAGGGGCGTTTTGTTCTCACCATTTTCGAGCAACATACTTTCGAGGAAATGCAGTTCTACCTTAATCTGATGCACCACCTGGCCGCGCATCAGGTTCCCAGCGCCGACCCGGTTGCCGATAAAAACGGGCGTTACCTCAGCCACTTTAAAAACAAGCCGATTGCACTGGTGGAAAGACTCAATGGCGGCAGCATTACTGAGACCACCATGGATCACTGCGCCCAGCTGGGCGATGCCATGGGCAAGATGCATGCCGCCGGCCTGAGCTTTGAAGAAAAACAGCCCAACCCGCGCGGCCCGGCCTGGTGCCAGCAGACCGCGCTGCTGGTGATGTCGAAGCTGCCTGCTGAGGATCAGGCCATGCTCGATAACGAGGTACACTATCAGAAGGAAAAACGCCATGCCGACCTGCCTCGCGGCATTATCCACGCCGACCTGTTTCGCGACAACGCGCTCTGGGACAAAAAGGACGGCCGTGATGTCTTCAGCGGTATTATCGACTTTTACTATTCCTGTGAAGACGTGCTGCTTTACGATCTCGCGGTCACGGCCAATGACTGGTGCCTGAACGATGACTACAGTCTGAACCGCGACAAGGTCACCGCCCTGCTGCAGCACTACCATCAATACCGCCCGTTACAGGATCATGAACAGGCCTACTGGCCGGCCATGCTGCGCGCCGGCGCCCTGCGTTTCTGGCTGTCACGCCTGTATGACAAACATTTCCCGCGCAAAGGTGAACTGGTGCATACCAAAAACCCGGTCGAGTTTCGCAATATCCTTTCAGACCGCGTCAGGCGCAGTAACGAATACCTTGATTTCTGGCTGTAGCACAACACCATGATTCGCGCCCTTGAAGCCTTTATCGACTGGACCGGTCGCACCGTTTCCTGGCTCAACCTGGCACTGGTGCTGGTCACCTTCATGGTCGTGGTACTGCGTTATGCCTTCGACAGCGGCTCTATCGCCCTGCAGGAAACCACTACCTATCTGCACGCCAGCATATTCCTTATCGGCATGGCCTATACCCTGCAGCAGGATGCACATGTGCGTGTCGATATTTTCTATAACCGCTTTTCTGCCCGCACCCGCGCCTGGCTTGACCTGTTCGGCGCCCTGTTTTTCCTGCTGCCGTTTATGCTGTTTATCAGCTGGATAAGCTGGTCCTATATTCTCGACAGCTGGGCTGTGCATGAAGGTTCTCGTGAAGCCGGTGGTCTGCCCGGCGTGTTCCTGCTGAAAAGCCTGATTCTGGTCATGACCGGCCTGCTCAGCCTGCAGGCTGTCTGCCAGATTGCTCAGAATATCCGGATCATTCTGCACAATAACGACGACGCTCATCAGCACGAGGCCCGGCAATAATGGAATATATGCCTTTATACCTGTTTGCCGCCGTCTTTGTCTTTTTGCTGCTGGGCTACCCGGTGGCCTTTACCCTCGGCGGCACCGCGCTGATGTTTACCGTTATCGGCGAATATACCGACAGCTTCGACCCGGACTTTCTCGAAGCGCTGCCCAACCGGCTGTACGGCATCATCGGCAACCAGATACTGATTGCCGTGCCGCTGTTTGTATTTATGGGCGTCATGCTGGAGCGCTCTAAAATCGCCGATGACCTGCTGATAACCATGACACGGCTGTTCGGCAAACTGCGCGGCGGCATGGGCATTTCCGTGGTGCTGGTCGGCATGCTGCTGGCAGCCAGCACCGGTATTGTCGGCGCCACCGTGGTAACCATGGGGCTGCTCTCTCTGCCCAGCATGCTCAAGCAGGGCTATGACCCGAAAATATCGACCGGCCTGATCTGCGCCTCCGGCACCCTTGGCCAGATCATCCCACCCTCCATTGTTCTGGTACTGCTTGGCGATGTACTTTCCAGCGCCTACCAGCAGGCCCAGCTCGACATGGGCATCTTTTCTCCGGAAACGGTTTCGGTAGGCGATCTGTTTATCGGCGCCATGATTCCCGGTCTGCTGCTGGTACTGGCCTATATCCTTTATATCGCCGCTGTCGCCTTCTTCAGAAAAGACGCCATGCCGGCCGCCAGCAACAATGCCGATGATTTCGACAATGCCCTGCTTTACGATGTTTTTAAAAGTCTGCTGCCACCGCTGTTTCTGATCGTTGCCGTGCTCGGCTCCATTATCGGCGGACTGGCCACACCCACGGAGGCCGCCGCCATTGGCGCGGTCGGCGCCATGCTGCTGGCTTTTTTCAAGGGCATGCTGACACTGGACACCCTGCGTGAAGTCGTGCGCAGCACCACCCGGGTAAGCTGCATGGTGTTTATGATACTGATCGGCGCCGCCCTGTTCTCGCTGGTCTTTCGCGGTTTTGAAGGCGAGGAACTGATACAGGAAATTCTCGGCGATCTGTCCGGTGGCAAGTATCACGCCCTGCTCGTCGTTATGCTGGTCATGTTCCTGCTGGGTTTTGTGCTCGATTTTATCGAGATCACCTTCGTTATCGTTCCCATCGTCGGGCCGGTACTACTGGCCATGGGTATCGACCCGGTCTGGCTGGGCATTCTTATTGCCATAAACCTGCAGACCTCCTTCCTCACCCCGCCCTTCGGCTTTGCCCTGTTCTACCTGCGCGGTGTCGCTCCCCCGGAAATTAAAACCACACAGATCTATCTCGGCGTCATGCCCTTTATTATGATCCAGGTCCTTGTTATGGGCCTCATAGTCTGGTGGCCACAAATCGCCACCTGGCTGCCATCACAAATATCCTGATACAGTATTATTGAACGAGACCAGCCCTGGCATTCCAGCATGCTTGATTCCAGCACAAGCAGGACCGCATAATAGGACAACACGAGTGACAGGAGAAACCGTATGGCCTCAACCTTGATAAACGGCATTACAGCTTTATTTTAATCACTGCAGGGGCCGGAGTGGCCGGGTAGGAATATGCTATTTCCGCTTCTCTTTGCTCCCGGCTGGGCAGCGCACCGGGCGGACCAGTGATGCGGTCATGCACCGCTATATCGACGGGAGCGGTATTCTTGCCTGGCGGTTTCTGAAAAACAGATCTTCACATTACGCGGTGCAAACATGACAGCAAATACTTTTTATCTCGTTCAGCATGGCCGGGCCGTGGACAAACAGGAAAACCCGGAACGACCGCTGTCAATTGCCGGCAAGCAGGAAACACAAACCATTGCGGAATATCTGAAAAAGCTCAGATTGCCTGTATCCGCCGTTTTTCACAGCGGTAAACTGCGAGCGCAGCAGACAGCGGAAATTTTTGCCGCAGCATTTTCAGTCGAAACATCCACGCTGCCAGGACTCGCGCCCAATGATCCGGTCGGCAGCCTGATTCCCCGACTGAACATCGAGAATGCGCTTTATATCGGCCATCTGCCACAGCTGCAAAAACTGACCGACTACCTACTGGCCGGATCGGAAGAAGCGGGTATTATTCACTTTCAAAACAGCGCGGTTATATGCCTGAAACAACAGGCGCAGGCAAAAACCGGCCACCCGTCCAATACCCTTGCTGTGCATTATCAACTCGCCTGGTATTTACCCCCGACCTTGTTGACACCTTCCACATAAAATCACGGCATAAAAAAAGCCCCGCAGAAGCGGGGCTTTTTTGTTCTTAATAGCGAAGTCTATTAAGCTTTTCTGCGAGCTATACCTACCAGACCCAGCAGGCCTGTTCCGAACAGCCAGACTGCAGCCGGAACCGGTACGGCCGCAATTGACATACTGTAGGAATCCAGACTGGACGTTGAAAAAGTCCAGGTTGCATTTGTGTCATCAAAACCATCACCACTCAGCACGCCTGTGCCTTCCAGGTTCAGCAAACCAGCTTTCTGATCTAACACAGCCAACGAAGTCAGGCTGAAGCTCCAGCCTTCAATAGTAAAAAAGGTAGTGCCGCTTAAAGGGCCACTCAGACTTTCGGTGCTGCCGCCAGCACCTGTTGAGAACATATTAACGCCACCGGTATCACCAGTACTGCCCTCGGTGCCATAAACCGTTGACAATGTAATGTCTGTCACATCGGCCAGACTACCCGAAGGATCTACATTAGTGCCCAGAGCACCTGTTATACCAAAACTACCATTAATGGTCGCCGCATTGACGCCTGCTGACAGAAATGCCAGAACACATATTGAAACAACTTTAATCACACTTTTCATATTTAACATCCATCTTTGATTATAATTTATATTTCGTTTTGTAGCATTTGGCCCGATTTATACTGATTTTCTGCGCAGGCCAAAAGCAATCAGACCGATTGACAACAGCGCAAGCATGCCGGGTTCTGGCACATTTTCAGAGATCGCATTCCAGACAAAAGCGCCATTCCCCGTAGTATCAGCAGTAAAGCTCCAGGTCGCTATCGTATCGTCAAAGCCATTCGCAGAGATAACGCCGCTTCCGTTCAAAACGAGAAACCGCTGCTCATCACTACTGGTTCCGCGAACGACATCGGTCAGCTCGAATGAGAAGTTACCGACCGTCCAGAAATCAGCAAGCGGACCTGCAAACGACCCAAAAGACAGATCCTTAATTTCACCAATGCTACCGAGCACCGGTGAAAAGTCATCAGATGCTGCAACCACCCGGAATTTATTCGGGTTAAAATCGATGAATGTTGCCAGCGAGGCATCGGTTACCTGCTGACCACCTTCCTGGTCATAGACGTAAGCGGCGCCCCCCATATCGATTGAACCCGTAATAGGGATAGCCATTGCACCGGTTGACAGAAGTCCCAGCACTGCCATGGCCGCGAACTGTTTTATTGTATTTACCATTTTCATTCCATGCTCCTTGTTATTACATCATTTAAATTTTGTTGCAATTATTAATGCAACTCTCATGCCATGTATTTTAACGCCTTTAAAAACAGCATCTTATCAGTGACACAATGTTTGTTTTGAGAAAAACTGCCGATATTATCACCGAATTACTCTCAAACTGTTAACAATTCCGACAGCAATCTGTCGTCAGTTGTCACATCGACCGCCTGCCAAAACCCAAGTTATTGAAATTACTTATATTAGTCCTCGTCGTAGCCAGTGCTTCAGATGTAAATAATTATAACGCCACTATATATAGTATGTCCGACAGGCTTCTTCCACCAGATTTCCTTAACCCCTGTTGCACGAAGGCGGCGCGTTCTTAGGCTTAAACCCTGCACATCAGCGCAAAATACGGCAAACTAGGGATACTCTGATTAATGTCATTTTGAGCGGAACGAAGTGGAGTCGAAAAATCTTATGCCCCGTAAGTATTTGATTGCACAGTGGCAAAAGATCCTTCGACTTCGCTACGCTCAGGATGACAAAACCGCTATTAATCAGAGGATCCCTGGCTACTCAACTTCTATCTGAAGACCCGGCTTCATGAAACGACTGCAACCGCTGAATTATCTCGCGCAGAAACTGCTTTACCTGTGGATAAGAACCGATATTATTCAGCCGGAAGACCTGCCTGTCGATGACAATACCAGCGTCACCGTTTATGTGCTGCAGTCTCGTGCCTGGACGGATCTGCTGGTACTGGAGCAGGAATGCAAAAAACGGCTTCTGACCCGGCCTTTGTCTCGCATACCGCTTGCCCCCATGAATCGCTGGCACCATGTCTATACCGTGGCCCAGGCCCAGCCGCTGACTGCCTGGCTGATGCAGGAACCCAAGCGCTCACAGATGCTTGGCGGCCTGTACAGGGCGCTGAAGGAAAACCCGCAGCTGGATGTCAACTTTGTCCCGGTCATGATTTTCTGGGGACGCCCGGTGTTAAAGCAGAAACACTGGCTGCGTGTGCTGTTTTCCGATACCTGGGGCTTTGCCGGCCGTACCCGCCGGTTTTTTACCATTCTGTTCAACGGCAAAAATACCCTGGTACAGTTTTCCCCCGCTATCTCGTTTCGCGAAATCATCAAACAGCACGACAGCCCTGAAAGCACGATCGATTATCTGCAGAACCATCTTTCCACCCGTCTCAATGAAATCCGCACCGCCACCCTGGGGCCGGATATTTCCCATCGGCGTACCCTGGTCGCCAAGCTACTGGAAAACGAGTCGGTCGTTCAGGCCATCCATGAACGCGCTGAAAATGACGGCATCAGCCGCTATCAGGCAGCTAAAATAGCCAATGACTACCTTAACGAGATTGTCGCCGACCGCAGCTATATTACCATCCAGATCCTGCAACGGGTGCTGTCGTCATTCTGGAACCGGTTTTACGAAGGCATCGATGTTTATAACAGCCGTGAACTCAATGCCCTGGCCCTGACCCATGAGCTGGTCTATGTGCCCTGCCACCGCAGTCATATTGACTACCTGCTGCTGTCCTATGTGATTCACTTTGAGGGCCTGGCGATTCCCTATATTGCCGCCGGCAAGAACCTCAATATGCCCCTGATCGGGCCGGTGCTGCGCAAGGGCGGCGCCTTTTTTATTCGCCGCAGCTTCAAGGGCAACCGCCTGTACTCTACCGTGCTGTTCGAGTACCTGGCCTCGCAGATCAACAGCAGCATGCCGATCGAGTATTTTGTCGAGGGCGGGCGCAGCCGTACCGGGCGTCTGCTGCAGCCAAAGCCCGGCATGCTGGCCATGACCGTGCGCGCCTTTCTGAAATACCGCCAGCGGCCGGTGGCCTTTGTGCCGGTTTATATCGGCTATGAAAAAATGATCGAGGGCAAGGCCTACCTTGCCGAGCTACAGGGCGATGACAAAAAGTCCGAAACCCTGATCGGTTCGATTCGCTCATTTCTGAAAATTCGCGGCTTCTATGGCCGGGTCACGACCAACTTCGGCGAACCGGTCATGCTCGAAGATATGCTGAACAGACAGTACCCCGACTGGAAAAACGAAAACTACAATGATGAACAGCGACCCGAATGGCTGAAGCAGACCGTGTCACGCACTGCCAGAAAGATCATGCAGCACATCAACCAGGCCGGCACGGTCAATGCTGTTAATCTGATCGCAACAGCACTGCTGGCAGCACCCAACCAGGCCATGGATGAAGCCGAACTGCAACACAGCATCAGCTTCTACGCCCAGCTGATCCGGCAGCTGAACTATTCCGGGCGCATTATTATTACCCAGCAAAGTCCCGATGAGCAGATTCACCATGCCCAGGCACTGGGCATGGTACGTCGGCGCAAACACGAACTGGGTGATTTCATCTACCTCGACAAATCCCATGCCGTACTGCTGACCTACTATCGCAATAATATCCTTCACCTGCTGGCCATTCCCTCCCTGCTGGCCAGCTGTTTTATCAATAACACCAGCCTGAGCCGTAAAAAAATCCTGCGCTATATGCAGATTGTCTATCCTTTTCTGCGCCGCGAGTTTTTCCTTCCCTGGCCGGCTGCAGAACTGGATGCACAGATAAACCATGCGCTACAACTGTTATCAGACTCGCAACTGCTCATATATAATAAAATACACCGCACATACAGCAAGCCGCGTATCGGCACGGAACTGGCGCAACTGGGCCTGCTCTCCCAGGTCATTTCTCCTCTGCTTGAACTTTATTACATGATTTTTGCCCTGCTGGCAGAACATGGCTCCGGCACACTGACACGGGAGCGCCTTGAAGAACTGTGCTATTTGATGGCACAGCGGCTTTCCCTTATGTATGAAATCAACTCACCGGATTTCTTCGATAAAAAACTGATCGCCAACTTTATCAACACCCTGATAAGCGCCGGTTATGTTCGTGTCAATAACGAAGACAGGCTGGAGCTGGTAGAGGAAGCCCTGAAGGAAGGCCGCCATACACGGCGCCTGCTGAACCGGAGCATGCAGTACAATATCCTGCAGATGTTACGTACTGCCACCGCGCATACTGAATAAACGGCCCTTAACCATGCCCGACAAAAATGCACTGAAAAACTTTTATCTCAGCCATCCGGTCAGAAGCCGTTTTCTCCTGGGGCTGGCCATCTTTTTTCTGCTGCTGCTTATCCTGCGCATCAGCCTGTCACCGGCTCTCAGTTTTGGTCTTCGCAGCTGGCTAAAAGACGAGGGCCTGCAGGTCAGCATCGAGGATATCAGCTTCAATATCACCCGTGGCTCCTTTTCCCTGCACAATGCCGTCGGCAGCAGGGACGGCAAGCCTCTGTTCAGGGTTGGCCTGGTCGAGCTTGACTGGCGCTGGACTCCACTGTCGGAAAAAACTATCGAGATATCGAAAGTCACCCTCGACGGACTGGAAGTAACAATAAAACAGTACAGCGATGTATTGATCATCGGTGGCGTGCACATACCCCTGAACGCCGCCGATGCAAACACCGCAAATGACATCCCGCTAGAGGAAGCACCCGCCGCCAGGGATCTTGCCGAGCCCTGGGCCGCCGCCCTTAACGAGGTCAGCCTTGGCAATCTGAAAGTCTGCTATCTGCAGCACCATGCCGCCAGAGCCGACAGCAGCGATAAAACATTGTCCATGGATTACTGCATTGGTATCGACGAGATGACCTGGCAGGGAAGCATCAGTTATGCCCGCAACCGCGAGCTGCTGAATAAAAACGAGCTACCGGTGGCCTCTTCCGGTGACTTCCAGCTCAGCGGCCTGCAGGTCCAGGACAACCGGCTCAACCACTATGTCCTGCATTCACAAGCCAATACGCTGGAGAACGTCGTCATTACCGGCCTGAACGATATTCACATCGACCGGATCAATATGCAGCAGCTCTCCGCCCTGCAACGCCCGGACCAGAAACACAGGGATGCCGTTCGCTTCGATACCCTGCAGATCAACAATATCCGGCTGAGCTCGCTGAGCCGGCTGCAGATGGACAGCATCGAAATTGCCCGTCCCGGCCTGTATATCGTTCGCCATAAAAACACCGAGTGGGAATACCAGCAATGGCTGCCGACATTTCCTGCCAGTGCTAACGATAACACCGATAAGGCTGCGACGAATAACAGCCGCGAGACGAACAACGCTTTTGACCTCGCCATAGACAATATCCATATCAGCGGCGCCGACTGGTGCTACCAGGACAACAGCACCAATCTGTACTACTGCCTTACCTATGACGATATGAACTGGCAGGGCAAACTCGGCTACAGTACCCGTCCCAAAGCCAATGATGATATCGCGCTAAAGGTAAAAGGCGACCTTACGCTGGCGCAGACCCTGGTTCACAATCACAGTATCGACCGCACACTGCTGAAACTCGATCTGCTGCACCTTAAAGGCGTTACGCTTGACGGCATCAACAGGGCCGCTCTTGGCAAGATTGAACTGGACAAGCTGGCCGCCCTGCAGCGCGGCCAGAAGGACGATGACTATACCCTGGGTTTCGATACGCTCGACATACAGGATGTACAATACCTCGACCGCGGCCTGAACGTTGATACGATAAAGCTTGATCAGC
>DRLE01000153.1 GCA_011051475.1 Gammaproteobacteria bacterium | reverse complement strand
CGTCTCTGTTTAAATTGACTCTGACCCCGCTTGTTTTATTATGCTTTTTTGACTTCCGCGGCCGTTCTGCCTCCATGATCCTTGAGGACAGCGATTATGGTTGTCTTGTTGTTTTCGTAGGCATAATCCAGCGGCGTTTTGCCATGGATATCAACACGGTTTACATCGATACCGGCATTGATCAATAATGCGGTAATGCGCGGGAAGCCGCGCCCGCCGGCGTAGAAGATGGCGGTGCGGCCGTTGACATCATGCGCCTCCAGATCGGGCTTCTGCTGCAGCAGGTATTCCACCAGTTTTGTCTTGCCGGAAAGTGAGGCGAATATTAATGCGTTGACATCCCCCCTGGATTTGGCATTAATGTCCGCCTTGTGCTCAATAAGGTCCTTCGCCATCTCGATATTGCCGTGCATACTGGCGCGCATCAGTGGCGTCAGACCTTTTGTCTCTGCAAGGTCAGGGTTGGCCCTGTGTTCAAGCAGGTAGTGGACGGTATCACTGTGCTCCTTGTCGGTCGCCCAGTACAGGGCTGTTCTTTCTGATTTGTCCTGATGATTGATATCGGCTTTCGCCCTGACCAGTGCATGAACAGATTCGACATTGCCCAGCGAGGCGGCGATGATCAGCGGTGTTCTGTCGAAGTCATCCAGGGCGTCGACTTTCGCGCCATGTTTGATCAGTACATCGACTACATCGGCCTGGTTCTTGCGTGCGGCATATAACAGGGCGGTGGATTTGCTTGTATCGCGCGCTTCGATGTCCGCGCCTTTTTCGATAAAGTATTCAACCAGATCGGTATTGCCCAGGCTGGCGGCAACCATCAGCGGGCGCGAGTTATTGACAAATGTCGACTCGATACTGGCGCCATTATCCAGGTACAGGTCGATCAGTTCGCGGTTGTCTTTCCATATGGCATAGATCAGGCCCTGGTTGTTCATGCTGTCGGTCGAACCGATATCAACGCCTTTTTTCATCAGCAGTTTTACGGTCTCCGTGTCATTGTGCTGAGCCGCGACCAGCAGGGCGGTGTTATCGTATTCATCCTGTATTCTCAGGTCGGCGCCGGCATTGATAAGATACCTGGCCACTTCACTTTGTTCGCCGAGCAGGGCGTTGATCAGTGCGGTGGCGCCATCATCATCCGTGGCATTGAGCTCAAGACCATTGTCGATGAGTAATTTGACGACATCAAGGTGTCCTTCATAGGCGGCCAGTATCATGGCATTGGCGCCTTCATCGTCCTCGATACGCAGCTGGGCGCCGGCATCGAGTAACAGGCTGACCGTATCGGCGTGACCGGCTTCGGCGGCCATGAGCATCGCCGTGGAGCCCTTGTTGTTTTTAATATTCAGTCTGGCGCCCTGGCTGATCAGAAGCTTGACCATCTCATTCCGACCGTTGACGGCAGCGGCATGCAGCGGCGTGTTGCCGGCCTTGTTGGCCTGGTTGATGTTTTGCGGATTGAGGATTTTTCTGACCGGGCCTGTTTTGCCTTCGGCTGCCAGCTGGATCAGGGTGCGGGTTTCCAGGCTGACCGGCACTTCGGGGCCGTTTTCTTCTTTGGCAAAAGCGGTGTTCGCTGTCAGGCCGGTCGCGCCCAGTGTCAGTATCAGAGTGATGTAAGTGGTGAGTAACTTGTTTTGTTTCATTTCTTCTCTCCTGCAGGTGTGGTAACGGAACACAGCACCTGGAATTTCTGGTTTGCCCGCAGCAATATCTGTCAGTCGAGGTTGAGGTGATGACTGACTGCATACTGCGGCTCAGGTCGTGAATCGGGTCATAGTTTTTGTCGGATGCGGCAGGCTGGCTTTCTGGTTATTGCCCGCAGAGCACTTAAAAGTTGTTCACCTGAAACACGTTGCATATGCCATGCCAGTTTTCCAAGTAGTTGAATATATTGTGAAATTTGTCGCCGGGAGGGCCGGGTATAATGCATTCCCAGATTATTCGCGGCAATTGCGCCGGGTTTGTCAGTATTGATGACAGTATATTTCGGTTTGTGACAAATTGTCCTGACATTGATGTCAGGAATTGTGGTTTTTATATCCCTGTTTCTGCCTGGACAGGCCGTTTTTTCTTATTAAATTAACTATAAGCCTTTTCAGGAAAGGCATGGCGTGTAATAAAGCTATAAATAACAAATAGATAAAGAGGTGATGTCTGGCATCCTTGCATCATTGAAAAGGCAGGATCAGGCCCGTTTCGCGTGTCAGAAAAACCGACAAATCATGGAATAATAAACGTGTTCGCTCTGTTTTATTTACTGTGTTTGTCTGAAATAAGCTTAAGCATTCTGTAGTGCTGTATTTCATTAAACAGCAGGTAGCTTTTTGTTTCGATGCGATAACCCAGCGCCTGGTAGAAAGCGACGGCGTTTTCCCGGGCATCCAGAGCGATATACTGACACTGGTGCTCACCGGCCAGCTTTTCCATGGCAGCAATAAGTTTGCTTCCAGTACCCATGCGCTGAAATGCCGGTATCACGGCCATATAACGAATCTGCGCTTCTTCCCGGCTGTTGAACTGCAGGCGGGCAATGCCGACTATTCCGGTATGCGCCTTCTGCTTGTCTGAAACGGCAATAAAATGATGACTTTGCGGTTCAAGCGCGTCTTTTTCCGAGCCCTCCGGCTCGCCCCAGGGCGCGCGCAGGAGCTGCCAGCGCAGGTGGTAGTAGTGCCTGCATTCTTCCTCGGTTTCGGGAGAGCGGATGGTGATGGGCATGGTTTATTTTGCCGCGAAGAACGCAAAGGGCGCAAATTGTGTTTTGATATTGTTTGTCATCCTGAGCGTAGCCGATCGTTACATGGACGTAACTTATTAGGGCAACGCAGGAGCAGTTGCCGAAGGATCTTATACTGCTGAACGTTCAGGTTAACCAGATCCTTCGGCTACGCTCAGGATGACAGTACTCTACGGATTTACCTTATCTTTTGCGTTCTGCGCGGCTAGAGCATTGCCTGCGCCTGACGCAGTGCCTGCAACCTGTCCGCAACGATATTTTCCGGCTTCAGACGTGCCAGTACCTTCTGCTTTTTCAGCATGTCGGCAACGCTGTTACTGGCGCCGACCAGGAAGATACTGCGTCCGGCGTCCAGGGTGTCGCGGATGATGTCATCCAGGGCGCGGGTGGTGGTGAAGTCGATGCTGGGGACTTCGGTCATATCCAGCACCATGACGCGGTAATCGCTGATACCGGCGTGCCGGCGTGTCAGTGACTTGGCCGAGGAAAAGCTCATGGGGCCGCTGAGGTGAAACAGCAGGATCTGGCCTTCGGCCTGCTGCATAATGGCCTTTTCTTCGTCACTGAGCGGGACTTCTTCGCCGGGGGCGGTCATCGGGCGCATATTGGCAATCTGCATCTCGGTAATGCGCTGCATGAACAGAAAACTGGCCATGACCATGCCGACGCCGACGGCCAGCATCAGGTCGATGGTGACGGTTATCACCAGCACGGTGAGCATAATCACCACGCCGGCCTTGGGTGCGTGCCTGAGCTGTTTCAGGTAATCCCAGTCGATAATATCGGTGCCGACCTTGATCAGAATGCCGGCCAGTACCGCCTTGGGAATATCACTGGCCAGAGAACCGGCGCCAAGCACGATCAGCAGCAGGATAAGGGCATGCAGGGCGCCGGATATGGGTGTGCGGCCACCGGCATTGACATTGACCACGGTGCGCATGGTGGCGCCGGCGCCGGGCAGACCGCCGAACAGGCCGGCAATGGTATTGCCGATGCCCTGGCCGATCAGCTCACGGTCGGACTTGTGCTGGGTGCGGGTAATATTGTCCGCCACCAGCGAGGTCAGCAGCGAGTCGATAGCACCCAGACCGGCCAGGGTGAGGCCGGAGGCCACCATTTTAAGGGCCAGTGCCGGATCGATAACGGGAGGGTGAAAGGCCGGAAAGCCGGTGGGAATATCACCGATTATCGGCGTGCTGCCGGCAGGCATGGCCAGCAGGTAATACAGCGTTCCCGCCACCAGCGCCAGCAGGGGGGAAGGAGCCAGCCTGTTCAGCTTCGGCAGAAAACGCGGCACACCATAGACAATGACCAGGGCGATAATGCCCAGCAGCAGTGAAGCGCTGTCCATGTTCTGGATATAGCGGGGAATCGACTCGGCCGCCTGCAGCGGTTTGGCGTCGGGCGCCTGGCCGAGCAGCGGGCCGAACTGCAACAGGATAATAATGACGCCGATGCCGGTCATAAAACCGGAAACCACCGGGTGCGGCACCAGCTCGATATACTTGCCCAGTTTCAGAAAACCGAAAACAATCTGGAACAGGCCACCGAGCATGACCACGGTAAAGGCCAGCGCCGCGCCCTGCGCCGGGTCATTCGGGAACATGCCGGTATACTGCGTAAAGATAGCGGCCATGACCACGGTCATCGGTCCGGTCGGTCCGGACACCTGTGCCGGCGTACCGCCGAAAAGGGCGGCAAAAAAGCCGACAAAAATTGCGCCGTACATGCCGGCAATCGGCCCCACGCCCGAGGCCACGCCCATGGCCATGGCCAGTGGCAGGGCCACCACCGCCGCCG
>DRLE01000152.1 GCA_011051475.1 Gammaproteobacteria bacterium | reverse complement strand
TGTTCGCGGAATTGTCCGCTCCTACAGACTGAATTTGCCACATACAGAAAAATATTTGCGTTTATTTGCGTTCATTTGCGGACAAAAAAACAAACACCCCAATCCCCCACAAATCATGTAATATTTCCCGAATGACCAACGTTCAGCTACAAGTCCAACCCGCCGCCGTTTCCGATCGGCCCAATCTTCTGGGCATGGATCGTGCTGCGCTGGAAGCCTTCTTTATTGCCATGGGCGAGAAGAAATTCCGCGCCACCCAGGTCATGAAATGGATCCACCAGCAGGGAGTGGTGGACTTCGAGCAGATGAACAACCTGTCGAAGGAACTGCGCAGCCGCCTGGCGGAAAACGCCTGTATCAGCAATCTGGAAGTCTCGCGCGATGTAATTTCCAGTGATGGCACCCGCAAGTGGCTGCTCAGGCTGGCCGATGGCAACCATATCGAAACCGTGTTTATTCCCGAGGATGATCGCGGCACCCTGTGCGTGTCCTCGCAGGTGGGCTGTGCCCTGGACTGCAGCTTCTGCGCCACCGGCCGTCAGGGCTTCAATCGTAATCTGAGCAGCGCCGAAATCATCTCCCAGGTCTGGCTGGCCAGCCAGCTGCTGGAGGAAGAGAAAAAACCGGGACGGAAAATCACCAATGTGGTAATGATGGGCATGGGCGAGCCGCTGCTGAATTTCGACAATACCGTTACCGCCGTGCGCCTGATGATGGACGATTTCGCCTACGGTCTGAGCAAGCGCCGGGTTACCGTCAGCACCGCCGGGGTAGTGCCGGCCATGGACCGCCTCGGCGATCTTATCGACATGCGCCTGGCGGTGTCGCTGCATGCCACCAATGACGAGTTGCGCAACGAGCTGGTGCCGGTCAACAGAAAATACCCGCTGAAAGAATTAATGGCCGCCTGTCGCCGATTCATTGATAAACAGAATACACGTTCTAGAATAACCTTTGAGTATGTTATGTTGGCCGGCGTCAATGACCAGCCCGAGCACGCGCGTGAACTGGTCAGGCTGCTGAAAGGCATTCCCACACTGATGAATCTGATTCCGTTCAACCCGTTTGAGGGCTCCGGCTACAGCACCTCCTCGGGTAATGCGGTGTCGCGTTTCAGCAGGGTGTTGCACGATGCCGGCATCACCACGGTGGTGCGCAAGACCCGGGGTGAGGACATCGACGCGGCCTGCGGCCAGCTGGCCGGCAGGATCGAGGACAAAAGCCGGCGACATCGGCGTTTTACCGAGCCGCGTTTTGGTATGACACAATAAAAGAATCGCAGTAGATTAAAAATGATAAAACCCATAAAAATAATAATAGCCATCGTTTTCTGCCTGCAACTTGCCTCCTGTACTACCGCCAGCGACAAGCCGCCTGATCGCGCGCCATCACCCGTACCCGACCGGCCCGCGCAGAAGGCCAACCTCAAAGAAGCCTCGCAACTCAATGTGCAGCTTGCCGTTGGGTATATCCATCGCAAGCAGTACGAGGCCGCACGTGACAAGCTGGAAAAAGCCATTGAGCAGAATCCGGAAAACCTGGAGGCCTACAAGACCCTGGCCTACCTGTACGCGCTGCTTGGTCTGACTGACAAGGCCGAGGAAAAATACCAGGACGCTCTTGATATAAAACCGGATGATTCTGACCTGCTGAACAACTACGGCGCTTTCCTCTGCTCCATCGGCAAGGTGGATGAGGCACTCGAGGCGCTGAAAAAAGCCTACAGCAATCCTTTTTACAAAGGCGTCTACCTGGCGCAAAGCAATGCCGGCAGCTGTTACCTGCAGCTTGGCAAGTATGATGAAGCAGAAAAGCTGCTGAGAAAGTCGCTGCGTATCGAGCCCAAACTGCCCGGATCACTGATTTCCATGGCCGAAATTGGTGTCAAGACCGGGCGATATATGATGGCGCGCGCCTATATCCAGCGTTACCATGCCGTCAGCAAGCCGACTCCGGCGAGCTTGTGGATACAGATTCAGGCTGAAAAAGCCCTGGGCGCAAAGGATCATTATATGAAATATGCGCGCCAGTTAATCCAGGATTTTCCAGACTCCGATGAAGCCGGCTGGGTAGAGGCAGAAGCACGCAATGAGCCACTCCGATAGTGATGAACAGCAACAGCAGTCGCACGATGCCGATTTTGGCCGTGCGCTGGCTGAAGCACGTAAAGCAAAAAATTATTCCATAGCCCAGATCAGTGAAAACCTGAAGATTCCCGAGCATCTGATTACGGCGATTGAAAACAGCAATCTTGAGGCCCTGCCTGCGGCGATCTATACGCAGGGTTATATCCGTACCTATGCACGCTTCCTTGAACTCTCCGAAGATGACGCCGTAGCCGCATACAACCGGGCGGTGCCGCACGATGCCGTCAGTGAACTGAAACCGCGCTCCAGCCTGCCGGGCGAGCACAGCAGTCAGTCGCCACTGGTTAAATCGGTAACCCTTTTTCTGCTTGCTGCCGGGCTCTTTGCCGTGATCTATGGCGTATTTCAGTATTACCAGGAAAAAGCCAGCGACATGGAAATGTCTCAGCTTGCCGAGGTTAAGGTCGACGAGCAGGAGACGTCTGCTGTAGCCGAAGAAGACCTGCAAACGGGGATGGCAGAAGAGTTTACCCGTGGATTACCGCCGGAAGATGAAAGCGATATACTGCCGGATGAAAATACCGCTGATAAAATTGTCATTGAGGAAGACACTGCCGAAGCCGAAATGGATGAGGAACCCGCAGTAACGCCCGATACGCTGGAAATTTCCGCCGAAAAGGGCGCCTGGCTTGAAGTATATGATGATACCAATGCCCGACTGTTTTATAATATGGTCAAAAGCGGGCAGACCAAAATAATAAGCGGACAGATGCCGTTTCGAATAAAAGTCGGAAATGCGGACGTAACCCGTGTTTTACTCAACGGCATCGAAGTCGACCTGTCCGGCCATACCCGCCGCAATAACACCGCAGTATTTACCGTTTCCGAGCGAGACGGCAATATTGTCTACCACTGATACAGAAAGATTTTCAGAACGCACTTCTGATCCGGATCCATGGCAAAACACATTAAATCCATTCGTGGAATGCACGATGTATTACCTGATGAAACCCATCGCTGGCAGGCTTTCGAGGCCATTATCCGCCAGCTGATGAGTACCTATGGCTACCGCGAAATCCGCATGCCACTGGTTGAGTCAACAGACCTGTTCTGCCGTTCCATCGGCGAAGTGACCGATATCGTCGAAAAGGAAATGTATACTTTCAAGGACCGCAACGGTGACATGCTCACCCTGCGTCCGGAGGGAACGGCCAGCTGCGTGCGCGCCGGCATTCAGCACGGCCTGCTGCACAACCAGGTGCAGCGACTCTGGTATAACGGCCCCATGTTTCGTCATGAACGGCCACAGAAGGGACGGTATCGCCAGTTTCACCAGTTTGGCGTCGAGGCCTATGGCATCGCCACGCCCGATATCGACGCCGAACAGATTCTGATCAGCGCCCGTCTGTGGAAGGAGCTGGGTCTGAAAAATATCCGCCTTGAGCTGAATACCCTGGGATCCAGCGAAGCGCGTGCCGCCTACAAGCAGGTACTGGTGGATTACCTGCAGCAGCATTACGAGCTGCTTGACGAAGACAGTCGTCGCCGGCTGGAAACCAATCCGCTGCGTATACTCGACAGCAAGAACCCTGCGATGCAGGAAATGCTGGAGCAGGCACCGGCCCTGTTCGATCACCTCGATGAAGAATCGCGGGTACAATTTGATAAACTGCGCACACTGCTGGATGCCGTCGGCATAGAATACAGCATCAACCCGCGCCTGGTGCGGGGCCTGGATTACTATTGTAAAACCGTATTCGAGTGGATAACCGACGAGCTCGGCGCACAGGGTACCATATGCGCCGGCGGTCGTTACGACGGGCTGGTCGAACAGCTTGGCGGCAAGCCAACCCCGGCCGTCGGCTTTGCCCTGGGTATGGAACGCATACTTGCCCTGCTTGAAGCCCAGCAGGAACAGGCTGCCGAAACTATCGACGTTTACATGGTCCTGCTGGGTGAAGCCTGTGAACTAAAAGGCCTGCAGCTGGCCGAAACCATACGTGACCGCTTGCCGGGGCTGAAAATGCTCTGCCATTGCGGTGGTGGTTCGATGAAAAGCCAGATGAAAAAGGCTGATAAAAGCGGCGCCGAACTGGCGCTGATTATGGGTGAAGATGAATTAAATCGTCAGACATTTACGGTAAAATACCTGCGCAGTAAAAAAGAACAGCAGAATGTGGCCTTTGCCGACACTGCGGATTTTCTTGCTGACATACAGCAGCAGGCAACAACAGAACAGACATAGACGGAATACATTAAATGAACGAATACGAAACTGAAGAACAACAGGTCGAAGCCCTGAAAAAATGGTGGAAGGAAAACGGCAGTTCCCTGATTATCGGTCTTGCACTGGGCGTGTCGGCACTGTTCGGCTGGCGTTATTACAGTGCACAGCAGGAAATTCATTCGCTGGAGGCCAGCCAGATCTACATGCAGGTCATGCAGAGCGTGGCGCTGAACAAGGTTGATGAAAAGACCATTGATATGAACAACAAACTCATCAACGATTATGCCGATACGCCTTATGCGTCCCTGTCTTCCATGCTGCTGGCGCGCTCGGAATATGAAAAGGGCAATGCCGACATGGCCGCGTCCCAGCTTGAGCTGGCGCAGAAACATGCCAGTGATGAAGTGCTCAAACAGGTCAGTAACCTGCGTCTGGCGCGTCTTTACATAGAGCAGAAGAACTATGACGGTGCGGCTTCAGCCCTGGCGCAAAAACACCCTGCAGCCTATGACGCCCTGTATGAAGAACTCAACGGCGATCTCTACCAGGCCAGGGGCGAGCTGGACCAGGCAAAACTGTCTTATGACAGAGCCATCAAACTGCATGGCCCTTCTGCCGGCAAGTGGCTGAAGATGAAAAGACAGAATCTCGGTCTTCTGCCTGAAGCGGCCACGCAAGCGGAACAGGCCGAGGCATCCTGATTGTTTCGGGTCATGGTTCTGCCAGCGGGCAGGGTAGTAGCCGGCTATATTCAATACAGATTTCTCAGTGACTATTAAGCGTTTATCTTCCTGCATCCGTTTCGTAC
>DRLE01000151.1 GCA_011051475.1 Gammaproteobacteria bacterium | reverse complement strand
CGAGACCGAAGGCGTCGAGGAGCGCATGGCGGAACAGTCCTGGCTGGCGGTGGAACAGGCCGACTGTGTGCTGTTTCTGGTGGATGCGCGCCACGGCCTGACGCCGGAAGACGAACAAATCGCGGCACGCCTGCGCCAGACCGGCAAGACCATTACCCTGGTGGTCAACAAGATCGACGGTCTCGATGCCGACGTGGTCACGGCTGAATTCCACCACCTGGGACTGGGCATGCCGCATGGCATTGCCGCCGCGCACGGGCGCGGCGTGCAGGCGCTGATGCAGGCCGTGTTCGAAACTTTGCCACTGGAAGAGGGCGGGGAAGAGCCGGAAGTCTCCGCGAGGGGAATCCGCATCGCCATCATCGGCCGGCCCAATGTCGGCAAGTCCACCCTGGTCAATCGCATGCTCGGCGAGGAACGGGTGGTGGCTTATGATTTGCCCGGCACCACCCGTGACTCCATCTATCTGCCCTTCGAGCGCGATGGCCGGGACTATACCCTGATCGATACCGCCGGCGTGCGCCGCCGCAGCCGGGTCAGCGAGGCGGTGGAAAAGTTCAGCGTGATCAAGGCGCTCAAGGCGATCGAGGATGCCAACGTGGTGATCATGTTGCTCGATGCCAGTGAGGGCGTGACCGATCAGGATGCCAGCCTGCTGGGCTTCGTGCTCGATGCCGGCCGCGCGCTGGTGCTGGCGGTCAACAAGTGGGATGGCCTGTCACGCGAGCAGAAAGACAAGGTGAAGCGGGAACTGGAATTCAAGTTGCCGTTTCTGGGTTTCGCCCGCACGCATTTCATTTCCGCCCTGCATGGCAGTGGCGTCGGCGATCTCTATGCTTCGGTGGATCGCGCCTATGCCTCGGCCACCCGGGATTTCTCCACCCCGGAACTGACCCGTCTGCTGGAAGAACTGGTCAGGGCGCACCAGCCACCGCTGGTCAAGGGGCGGCGGATCAAGCTGCGCTATGCGCATCAGGGCGGTATCAATCCGCCCATCATCGTCATCCACGGCAACCAGACCGGCGCGGTTCCCGATGCCTACCGGCGTTATTTGATGAACGCCTTTCTCAAGCACCTGAGACTGGAAGGCACGCCCCTGCGGCTTGAATTCAAAAGCGGCAAGAACCCCTTCGCCGGCAAGAAGAACAAGCTGACTCCGCGGCAAATGCAAAAGCGCCGCCGCCTGCGCAAATTCACTTCCCGCAAAAACTGACCCTTCTGATGCCGTCGCCTTTGCAAGGCTTTTTTCCACAGCCTTGTTAAAGGTAATGTTGTTTTTGCCGATAAGGATGTCAATTCTTTCCGGTTTTGCTGTCTGGATCTTTCCGTTGCTTTTTGTTGTCTGAAAATTGTCCGGGTATTTTAGGTAATCCTAATATATGCAGGATAGATTCAAATACAGCCCGTTTATTGTTAAAGTGCATTAACTATGCAGGTTAACTGATTCATTTTTCAGAAGTTAAATTTTACGAGTATTGAGCTCCAAGTGGAGGGAGACAACATGAACAAGCGACTTTTGATCCCGATGCTGATGTGTCTTGCGGGCATGGGCATGGCACCGTCTGCGATGGCGCTGGAAGATATCCAGTTCTCGGGTTATTTCACGATGAAGGCAACCTATGGCGATGTGGAAGTCAGGGACAGCTCGGGAAATCCGACCGGCTCCAAGGCGGAATACAATCATATCTACAGCGACAAGCTGGACTTCGACACTCACGGTAACCATGCCGGTCTGAAAGCCGATGCCTCGGTGGCGGATAATCTCGATGTCAGCCTGGTTTTCCAGGCGCATGGCGGCCCCAATCATAAATACAGTGTGGGAGTCGAATGGGTGTACGCCACCTATGCCATGACGGATACCTTCGATCTCAAGGTCGGCAAGTTCAAGGGGCCTTTCTTCATGGTCTCGGAATACCTGGAAGTGGCCTACGCTTATCCTTGGGTGACGCCGCCGCAGGAAGTGTACAGTACCAATCCCATGTCGGCGGTCAATGGTCTGGATCTGCTGTACAACGGCAATCTGGGCAGCCTGGATTTTCTGTTTGAAGTCTACGGTGGCTCGGGTAACCACGACAGTTTCGTCATGCCCAATTTCGTCGATGATGATCCGGGGGGGCAGGCCACGGCAGCCGGCCTGAGCAAGGGCAAGATGGTGGACTTTTCCACCAACAATATGATTGGTTTCAATACCGTCATCGGCAAGGGCGGCGTCAGTTTCCGCGCCGGCTATTTCACCACCAAGGTGGATGTGGCAAGTTTTGGCATCAGCCAGGCCACGGGTACCTTCGGTGGCGTGGGTTTGATTGTCGACTGGCGCAATCTGCTGGTTTACAGCGAATACATCGTGCGTGATACCTCAAATGATCTGGCGGCTGCCTTTCCCGATCAAAAAGCCTGGTATCTGACCCTGGGTTATCGCTTCGGCAACACCCTGCCCTATGTGACCTACGGGGGCATGGACAAGGGCGCGGATGACAGTCGCTACGCCCTCAAGCAGACCTCGGCAACCCTGGGGTTGCGTCAGGAAGTCTCCGATACGGCGGCGGTAAAATTCGAAATTCACCATGCCATGCCGGATGCGGACAGTACCGATGTAGGCAAATACGGTCTGTTCGATTCGCCAGTGGTGAATGACAAGGGCACTCTGTTCTCTGCCAGTTTCGACCTTATCTTTTAAGCGGGGGATAGCGTGATGAAAAAAACGAAATGGTCATCTCTCATCCGGATCCCGCTTTTACTGGCACTGGCGTTGGCATTTGTCCCGAGTCATGCGGAAATTGCGATCATTGCCAATCCTGGAAATTCCCTGCACGGTATCTCCATGAAGGAAATCAGGGATATTTATCTGGGCAAGAGTCGCAGCTTCAGCAATGGTGAAAGAGTCAATGCCGTGGATCAGCCTGCCAGCAGCGAGATTCGCAAGGCATTTTCGAAAAATGTTCTGAACATGTCGGTTCGGGAATTCAATCGTTATATCTCCAAGCGAAAATTCAGTGGCAAGGTCAGGGCACCGAAAGTGATCGACGGAGATATCGCGGTCCGGCAATGGGTTGCCAATACACCTTCGGGACTGGGTTATATCAATGGAAAGTCCGTCAACAGCAGCGTCAAGGTGTTGTTGATCATTCCGTGATTATCCGTACACGAAACTGCACGATATCGGGAACAGGGATATGAACAGATTCATTTGTCTCGTACTGCTGGCCATGTCAGTGTCTGCAACGGCAGTTGCAGCCGATGATCCCATGGTCAGTCTGTTTCGCTTTCAGTCGAAGATGGCGGCGAGCGGCAATGTCGATGCGATGATGAAACTGGGAGAAATGTACGAACAGGGTACCGGGACAAAACGGGATCTGAACAAGGCGCTGGAGATGTACCGCAAGGCGCAGGCCGGTGGCAAGAAGGAAGCCGGCGCGGCCATCAAGCGGGTAGAGAAACTCAAGCGCGGCGGCAGCGCCTCGGCTAGGAAAGCCGCCGAGCAGAAAGCGGCACGGGAAAAAGCCGCGCGTGAGAAGGCGGCCAGAGAAAAAGCGGCCCGCGAAAAGGCTGCGCGCGAGAAGGCGGCCAGAGAAAAAGCGGCCCGCGAAAAGGCCGCGCGCGAGAAGGCGGCCAGGGCCAAAGCAGCCAGGGAGAAAGCAGCACGTGAAAAAGCCGCGCGCGAGAAGGCGATGCGGGAAAAGGCCGCACGTGAAAAGGCGGCGAAAGCACAGGCGGCAAAAGCCGGCAAGGGGAAAACCGCCAACAAGAAAAAACTGAGCAAGGCGGAAAAGGAAAAACTGGCACGGGAAAAAGCGGCAAAGGCGAAAGCGGCACGGGAAAAGGCGCTCAGGGATTACGAAGCGCGGCAGAGAGCCGCCCTGGAAAAAGCCCGGGCAGAGTCGGCAAAGAAAGCGGCTGCCAGTCAGCCGGCTGTCGAGCCGGAACCCGCGCCTCCGGTAACCGGGGAGAAACAGGAAGACAAAGCGGGATTCTCCAGTGATCCCTGCAATACGCCAGCCGCGCGTTTCATGGCGAGTTGCAAAAAGAAATAGATAGATAACACAGGGACTGTGCTAAAACAGACTGAGGTGTGAGTATGAAACTGTTTTCTTTGTTGGGTCTGTCGCGATTGATACCGGTATTGATGCTTTGTGTGTTTGCCAGCCTGCCGCTGCATGCGGAGGAATTCAATCAGTTCAAACTGGATCTCATGCTGGCGAAAAGGGGCGACCCCGGCGCGCAATTCTATGTCGCCACAGCTTATGAGGAAGGCCGCGGGGTCAAGAAGGATCTGAAACAGGCTTTCGAATGGTTCAGCAAGGCGGCCAAAAACAAGCATAACGGAGCCCAGTTCAAACTGGGTGAATTCTACGAACACGGCTGGGGAGTCAAGAAGGATCAGGCCAGGGCGGAAGCCTGGTACCGGACCGCGGAAAAGAACGGCAGCCGCCTGGCCGGCAAGCGCCTGGCGCAAATCAAGGCAGAGAAACAGGCGGCACTGAAGGCGAAGTCCAGCAAGGAAGCCGCCGCGGCGAGAAAGAAGAGGCTGGAGCAGGAACGCAAGCAACGTCAGGCAAGGGAACGCCGGCTGGCAGCCGAGAAAGCCCGGCGCGAGAAAAAAGCGCGCGAGGCAAAAGCCCGCAAAGTCAAGGCCAAAGCACCGGTTACCGTGGCCAGTGTAAAACCGGCAGTTCGTTCAAAGCCAAAGGCAAAAAAACTGTCACCAGCGGAGAAGGCGGCGCTGATCGGCAAGCATGCGAAGGCGGTGTTCTCGCGAAAATGGTATGACGCACAGGGGGCAGCTTCTGTTCTGCCGTCCTCGCTCAACAATTGTCTGGAAAGTTCCGACAACGAGATTGTTTGCTTTTCGAAGGAGCAGCGCAAGATCATCGCGCACTCGGAGGTTGCTTTCACCTCGAAGTCCATCATGAAGGATTTCAAGCCCAATGGCGATTTTACCCTGAGCTATTATTTCAACGTGCTGGACATCAGTGACAGTCCGGAAGCCGGGGTCAGTCAGGATCCGCTGGGGCTGCGGGTGGAAAAGGGCTGGCAGGAGCCGGAACAGAAAATGGCCTGCGCGATTAAAAAACAAAAAATACAGTGTAAAAAATCAGGTAACAGCTTTATCTATCATCCGTGAAGGAATATGGATGACCAAGGGGATAACCATCCGGACAGGAATCCGGGTGGCTTGAGTGATGAAGGAGTCAGATTATGCGCATGCAGAAGTATGTGTTCTTTTTCCTGTTGCTGTTTCTGTCAGCGACTTTGCCGGTTCAGGCACAGATTGTCGTCATAACCCATAACAGTAATCCGATCCCGGGACTGACAGTGGAGGAACTGGGGCGGATATACCTGGGCAAACAAAAAAAATTCACCAACGGCGAGTATATCAAGCTTTCCAGCCAGGCACCGGGTTCGGTAATCCGAAAACGGTTTTTCAAGGAAGTCCTGGACATGAGCGAAGACAAGGTCGATCGTTACTGGGCGAAGCGCAAATATGTCCGCAATGTGCCTTTCCCCGTCAAGTTGAAAGGGGATGCCGCGGTCAAGGCGTGGGTTGCCTCGACCCCGAACAGCCTGGGCTACATCGACAGCGGTTCGCTCGATCATTCGGTCAAGATTCTGCTGATATTGCCCTGAAGCCGGCTGCCGGCAGAAACGCTGACGGGAGCCCCGGCGCGGTTGTCGGCGTCGGGATTCCTTACACGCCCCCGTAAAAATTATTTTCTTAAAAAACAACAAGATAAGGCTGCCGAGAGCGGGCGGGCGTGTGATTTTTGTCGGTATTTTTTACCATGGCTTCTATAACGGATTGCCTATATCAAAGGTCATATTGCAGGCTATTGATATCAAAGCACTTTTTCTTCTGGCATGGAATCTGCTTTGAAATTGACTTTAGATTT
>DRLE01000150.1 GCA_011051475.1 Gammaproteobacteria bacterium | reverse complement strand
TAACGTAGTGAAGTCGAAGGATCCTGTTCACCATTATCGTTTTGTGGTAAAGATCCTTCGACTGCGCTAACGCTCCGCTCAGGATGACATGAAAAATAATATCTGCGTTCATCTGCGAAAAGCAAAGTTATTACGCTTTTAAACATTTGCGTTTTTTGCGGACCAGTGCTTTTTGCATTTCTCTGCGTCTCTGCGCCTCTGCGGTTCAGCTTTTAAAAAAACACCACGCATAAAAAACGGCGCTTACCTTCACAGGCAAGCGCCGTTTTTGCTGCTAACCAGGATCAGCTTATTTGTTGATGCTCTGGTAGTAGTCCATCAGAATCTGCGCCACTTCGGGACGTGAGAATTCTTTTGGCGGGGCGATGCCCTGGGCCAGCATTTCACGGACCTTGGTGCCTGACAGAAGAACAAAGTCTTCTTTTTCATGATCCGGTGCTTCGCACATCATCACAACCTTGTTCAGTTTCTTCGAGTAGGCTGTGTGGTCAGCGCGGAAGATTTCGATTTCCAGGGCGCCTTCGGGTACTTCCTTATCGAAAATTTCCTGCGCGTCGAAGGCACCGTAGTGGTCGCCGACACCGGCGTGGTCACGGCCGATAATGAAGTGAGTGGCGCCCATGTTCTGGCGGAAGACAGCGTGCAGTACGGCTTCTTTCGGGCCGGCGTAGAGCATGTCGAAACCGTAACCGGTAACCATGGCGCTGTTTTCCGGGAAGTACAGCTCAACCATCTTGCGAATGGCGGCGTCGCGAACCGGCGCAGGGATATCACCCGGCTTCAGCTTGCCCAGCAGCATGTGGATAACCAGGCCGTCACAACCGAGGCGGTCCATGGCCATGTGGCACAGTTCTTCGTGCGCCAGATGCATCGGGTTACGGGTCTGGAAGGCAACAACCTTGTTCCAGCCGCGCTCGGCGATTTCGTTACGGATTTCAACCGCGGTGCGGAAGGTGTCCGGGAACTCGGTCAGGAAGTAGGAGAAGTTCAGTACCTGGATCGGGCCTGACAGCAGAACCTTGCCCTGTGCCTTGAAGGCGTCGACGCCGGGGTGGGCTTCGTCGGGGCTGGGACGGTAGACATTCTGTGCGATGGTTTCGATGTCATCGTCAGAGAATTCTTCAACAGCTTCAACGTCCATCACGGCAAGAATCGGATTGCCTTCAACATTGGGGTCGGTCAGGGCGATGCGGTCACCGGCCTTGATATCGCCGGCATCTTCAACCAGGTTTAAAACCGGGGTGGGCCAGAACAGGCCGTCGGTGGTTTTCATGTCCTTGGCGACGGAAAGTGCGTCGGCCTTGTTCATGTAACCGGTCAGCGGGTTAAAGTAACCTGCGCCCAGCATAACGGCATTGGCTGCGGTGGCTGAACTGACCAGCAGTGAAGGCAGGGTTTCTGCCTCCTTCTGCAGAGCTTCATTTTCAGCAGGGTCATATACGAACAATGGATTCAGTTCGTCGGAACCATGAGGTTTAATCATTTGTATCTCCTAGGTTTTTTATTACGCCGGTCTTGCCTGAAGCAAGCCGGCCCAACAGGTAAAAAATTCTGTACAGGGAACCTCTGCGGTTCCAGCGTGTGCTGAGGGTGAGGCCGGAGTTTCAAAAAAAGACATCAACCACGCAAAATGCGGGCGTATTCTACCCTAAACTGTCGGGTTTTCGTAGCCACCCGAAAAGGGTAGTGAAACCCATGCTTTTATGGCATATCCGGGCTGTTTCAGGGAATTAGGGAAGCTCTGATTAATGTCATTTTGAGCGGAACGAAGTGGAGTCGAAAAATCTTATGCTCCGCAACCTGTTGATTGCACAGTTATAAAAGATCCTTCGGCTTCGCTACGCTGCGCTCAGGATGACAAAATCGTTATTAATCAGAGGCTCCTTAGGTATATACTTCAGATGTAGCTATATTACTGAATATAAAGGCCTGTTTTGACAGCAAAAGAATTTCATAAGCGATTTTTGCGCCTGATCGCCCTGACCTGGCTGTTACCGCCGGTGGTGGGCTTTTCTTTTTTGCTGTATATCCGGTTTTTTACATTCGAGCAGCTGGTGCCGATGGCAACATCGCCTCTGATGGCGCCATTTATCGTGGTTAGCCTGGTTCTGTCCCTGGTTTACTTTCACTATTATGCGCGCCCCCTGACGGCTTACCTCGAACAGGAGGCAGTATCGCCCGATAAGGTGGAAAAGGCATTGCGTCGTTTCGCCCTGCATTACTGGGTGATTTTTCTGGCCTATATTACTGCGGCGCCGGCGATGACCATTCTCAGCCTGGAGATGACATCCGGTTACAGGGCGCAGCCTGTCGACTGGTTCCGTATTCACCTGGTTGCCCTGATCGTGTCGATTATTGTCGGTCTGCCGATTTTTGTGCGTGCCTATGACCTGTTTGGCCAGGCGTTTTCCGGGATTCGCCTGAAAAGGCCGATTGTCACGATCAAGATGCGGGTGTTTCTTATCGGCGCCATGATTCCCCTGTTGATCGATACCATGCTGGTGCAGTACTACTGGACCCGTACGGGTTTCTTCAGTATGGAGACCTTCTTTATCTGGTTGTTACTGGAATGTCTGGCCGTGGCCGGCGCGCTGATGTTTGTTTTCAGCTTCAGTCAGTCACTGGGGCCATTAAAACGCCTGATTGAATCGCCGGTTGAATCCCTGGACAGTAAAATCCAGCCGGCCTCAACCGATGAACTCGGTATTTTTGCCGCTCAGCTGGGTGAATTGCTGGACAGGCAGCAGATAAACCAGCAGCGCCTGGCATTTGGCAATGAACTGCTCAGGGCTCTGCACAGCCATGAGAATCTCGGGCAGTTGCTTCAGACTGTGGTTGAGCGCACCTGTGAGACACTGAATGATGACCTGTGTTTTCTGAGCCTGTATGACAGCAGTAAAGGCAAGCTGGTCTGCGTGGCGCAAAGCAATGCCGGCTACAGGCCGGAAGGTCATTTCGAAATCGGTCTTGATGAAGCCTCTATTCATGTGGCTGTCTATAAATCGGGGACTGTGCAGGTTATCACAAATGCAATGCAGGATAAGCGGGCTCACAAGCGCCTGCGCCAGGCCTATGAGGTACAGTCAAGCGCTGCCGTGCCATTGATCAGTAATGACAGGGTCATTGGCGTTTTACATGTGGCCAGTACCACAAGGGTGCATGAGTACACGCCGCACGAGCTCGAGATCTTGCAGGCTTTTGCCAGTGAGGCCAGTGTCATTCAGGTGTTTTTTGAGGAGTTAAGGCAGCAACGAAAAACAGAGGCCGCTATTACCCGAATCATGATGGGTGTCTCGGCCGCTACCGGCGAGAACTTTTTCAGGGCCATTATCGAACATATGGCCGATGTATTGCAGGCCGACTGTTGCGCTATAGTCACTCTGTTGCCGGATAAGCCTGACAAGCTCAAAACCCTGGTTCTGTACCAGGATGGCGAGATTCTTCCTGACCAGGAGTATGCGTTAAAGGGCACGCCCTGTGAAGATGTTGTTGGCCAGGAGGTGAGAACCTTTGCTGACAAGCTGCCGCTACAGTTTCCGGATGATGCGTTTGTTGTCGAGGAGAATTTCCAGAGTTATGTCGGTATTCCCCTGTTTGATTCACAAAGAAAACCGCTGGGGCTGATGTTTTCCATGTTCAGAAGGCCGGTTGAGAACAGGGAGTTTAATGAATCGGTCATGCGCATTTTTGCTGCCCGAACCGAGGCGGAAATCGAGCGTACCCGAACCGAGGAGCGCATCAAGCATATGGCGTATTACGACAGCCTGACAGGGCTGCCAAACCGCGCCTTTCTCCAGGATCGCCTGCAGCTGGCTATTGCCGGTGCCAGGCGTACGCAAAAGCGTCTGGCCGTGGTTATGATGGACCTGGATAATTTCAAGAAAATCAATGATTCTCTCGGTCATCCGGTCGGTGACGCCATGCTGATCGAGGTCGCGCAGCGACTGCAGCAGTGTGTTCGCCGGGAAGATACGGTAGCCCGACTCGGGGGAGATGAATTTGTGATTCTGCAATCCGGCTTTGACAGCCGTGAGTCAGCCATCAATCACATTACGGCCATGGCCGAACAGCTGCACCGTTCCCTGAAGGAGCATTACCGTATATCCGAGCATATGCTGATGGTTACCTGCAGCTGTGGTGTTGCCATCTATCCTGAAGACGGGGAAATGGCAGAAACGCTGATAAAACACGCCGATACGGCTCTGTACAAGGCCAAGGCCAGCGGCCGCGACAATTTCCAGTTCTTCTCCAGTGAAATGAATCTTGCGGCGGTGGAACGCATGAAGCTGGAATCGGATATCTACCACGGTCTGGCGCGGGACGAGTTTTACGTCGTTTACCAGCCCAAGGTTAGCATAGCGGATAACCGTATTATCGGCGCTGAAGCCCTGCTGCGCTGGAACAGTCCGCAGCGCGGGGAAGTGCCGCCGGACAGCTTTATCCCGGTGGCGGATGAAACCGGGCAGATTCTGCAACTGGGAGAGTTTGTCCTGCGCCAGTCCTGTGAATTGACAGCCGAGCTGTGGTGCAGCAGGGACTGTTGCAGCGAACTGAGCAGTCTCTCAATCAATGTCAGTCCGCGCCAGTTCCAGGAGGAGGATTTTGTCGAGATGATCCAGCGTGTGCTGATCGAGGGGCAGGCAAAAACCTGCTGTATCGAGCTGGAAGTGACCGAAAACATCCTTATCGAGGATACGCAAAAGGTTAGTGTCAAGCTGCAGAAGCTGAAGGATATCGGTCTGAAAATCTCCATCGATGATTTCGGCACCGGTTATGCTTCCCTGCGTTATTTGCAACAACTGCCCATCGATATGATCAAGATCGACCGTTCATTTATCAATAATATTGCCAGCAGTGAAAATGACAGGGCTATCGTCAAAACGGTTATGAGCATGGCCGCAAACCTGGCGATAGACGTTATTGCAGAAGGCGTGGAAACGGCAGAGCAGCTGGCCCTGTTGCGGGACCTTGGCTGCCGGTTTTACCAGGGCTACTATTACTGCAAACCTGTAAGCAGGGAAGAATTTGTTGACATGATACGGCGGCAACGGGCGGCAGGCGTTGCCTCGGGCTGATCCCTGCCAATTCGTCATAATGCCGGGGGCTGTTTATGACCTGCATCAAATCTTGCGGAAATAATATGACAGCTAATTGTCATGGCGGGGCGAATTATATATAGTTATATCAAGACTCTTTCCAGATGCGGAAGGGCTTGTGGAATGACTATTAACACTATTGTATAGGAGGAGATTAAATGAAATCTTTACTGACAATAACGGCCGCAGCCCTGCTGGCCGCTTCAACTTCCGCCAGTGCCTGGTGGGGTGACAATGACGACTGGAACAATAACTGGAACAACAATATGTACAACGATGGCTACGGCTATGGTGACGGTTCAGGTTCCGGTGATGGCGAATTCGACGGCAGCATGAACTTCAGCATGAAGGGCAAGGGTCGCGGTAACGTCCGTGGCGACGGCTACAATTCCTACTACGGTAATAACTACTGGGATAATCGCTGGGACAGCTATAACGGCTATTACAACCGTCCATACTATGGCCGCCCGTACTATGGTCCTGCCTACGGACCGGGTTATGGTTATGGTCCAGGCCCTTACGGTCCGGGTCCCTACGGCGCGCCGCAGCAGGCCGCGCCCGCACCGGCACCACAGGCCGCACCAGCCAAGTAAGCGATACTTTTCAGGCACAAAAAAACCGGCTGTTATGGCCGGTTTTTTTGTGCCTGAAAAAGTTTTCAGTTGGCAGTCGTCAGTTTTAAGCTTTTGCCAACTGCCAATTCAGGCTTTTGTTCAGAACATAAATCCAAAGATAAAACGGTAGCTGATAAATTCCGGAGAATTTGAGGTGGTACCGAAATCGATGTAGTTCATATTGGCATCACCCTTGATGTAAAGCCTGCGATTAAAGTCATAACGCAGGCCGGCACTGATACCGTAATTGATTTTTGTCGCGGTATAGGTCTGCGAGTAGGGGTAGCAGATATAGCCCCACCAGGGATCCCACCAGCAACCGGTACCGATTTCACCGGTGGGTATGCCGCTGTCAATATAGGTAGAGCCGATATTGGCGCCAACATAGGGCGTGAAGGCAGTGGGCATAAGGTTGACAACGAAACCGAAATTAATGGAGCTGGTGTACAGATTGGCCAGAAACTTTTCCGGATCACCGCCGCCGTCAGGTATGCGGGTGCCGGTATAGTTGGCATTACTGGATGAGAATATCAGGTCAAGTTCGACAAACTTGTTGACGTTATAGCCAAAACCGAAACCCAGGCTCGAGCGTTCGTTAATATCCGCTTCTGCACCATTATCAAATTTCAGTAATTTTGAGTTAGTAAAGGCCGGTGCCAGAAAGAAGGTGAATTTCTCTGCACGCGAGTCATTGAACTGGCGTGCCTGCAGGCCGGTGGTGGACAGTAGCAGGCACACGGCAGCCAGCATAATGCTTATGGGTCGCATGGTTGTTTACCCCGGGTAGTTAAACGCAGTCAGGCTATTATACTATTCTGCGCAATTAATGCAGGTGGTGGCGAAGGGCAGGGCCTCAAGCCTTTTGGGATCAATCTGTTCGCCACATTTTTCACAGATGCCATATTCACCACGCTCAATACGCAACAGGGCGGCATTGACCTGGTTAAGTGTCTGTATGGACTCATCATCCAGTGCGTTGAGGACATCCTCGTTTTCACGCTGGGTGACCTGCTCGGCAAAGTCTTTTTCAACCGGCTCTTTTTTATGATGGACATCCGCTTCGATCGCTTCAATGCGATGGCTGATATCATCGCGCATGGCCTTGAGTTTTTTTATGGTTTCTTCTGGTGCCTGCATGGCTTTTTACCTGTACGGTTGGTGAGTGGAAGGCTTAGCCCTTTAACATACTGTAGATAACATCCTTCAGGTGCAATCTTTCTTTTTTCAGCATTTCCAGGTAGTCATCATTAACGATTTCAATCCCCTGCTCAGCGCGGAAAATGGCCTTGTCGATACCCTCGTATTCATGGATGAGGCGACGAAAGTGAGAGTTGTTCATTTTCAGTTCATGCAGTTTATCCCTGTATTCAGGAAATTCTTCGGTCAGGGGATGGTGGGTTATGGGCATATTGCTGTCTCCGTAAGTCAAAATTGTATTATAAGCTTTTCTGTAAGTGCCTGTATTGACGGATATCAAGGCTCAGCAGGCATCGCCATACAATATAGGGGCAGGATAACAGGTTTTAAATAGAATTCTTCTCCAAATAGACTACATTCAGGGTGATATTAATAAAAAAAATGACATAAACATGGCACGTTTTATTTTACTGGTGGTTTTATTACTCTCATCTTCCTTTCAGGTGCTTGCAGCAGAAGCTTTTGATATGGAGAAAATGAAGGACATGTTCAACAAGTACCAGCGCAAGCAGGCTTATGAATATGCGAGCGAGTATCTTGACAGCATGGAAGGTGATCCGTATTTCGATTACTTTTACGGGGTGTCGGCGATTGATGCCGGGCACGCCAGCGAGGGTGTATTTGCTCTCGAAAGGGTGCTGATGCAGTTTCCCGATGACCCCGTCGCCCGCCTGGAACTGGCGCGCGGTTATTTTATCCTGGAGGAGTATGCACGAGCCCGCCAGGAATTCGAGGCCGTGCTGGAAAGCGATCCGCCGGAAGGGGTAAAACGCACAGCCTATCTGTACCTGGATCGGATTCGGGTGCAGGAGGCACGCTACAGGACCACGCTCAGTGGCTTTGTGGAGCTCGGCGGTGGTTATGACAGCAATGTTAACAGTGCGCCCGGAGGCACCTTTGACGGCCTGCTGACCCCGGACAGCACTGCCAAGGAAGACGGTTTTTACAACCTGGCCGGTACAGCCCGGCTGGGTGTGCCTTTTGCGCCAGGCTGGAAGTTCAACCTGCTGGGTACCGGTATTCTGAAAAAGAACCAGGATTACAGCCAGTTCGACACCATTACCGGCACCGCCCAGGCCGGTATTTCCCTGAATACAAAGGCCAGCCTGTATAACCTCGACCTGGTCGCGCAGGAATTCATGCTCGATGGTGATTCCTACCGCTCCCTGCTGGGTGCCAATGCCGGCTGGAAATATAACAGCAGCGAAAAATCCAGTTTTACCACCAGCCTGCAGTACGCCCGCCTGAGTTATGATATTTACTCGATTCTGGATTCCGATCTGGTGACGCTGAATATGGGCTATTCACATGAATTTACCGCCAGTATGGCACCGGTGCTGTTTGCCAATGTGCAGCTGGGTAACGAAAAAGCCAAATCCGACAGCCAGCAGGCAGAAGCCAATACCTCGCGTAATATCGCCAGTCTGCGTCTTGGCATGGCCGTCAGCCTTTCACCGCAGTTTGTCACCCAGTTTGCCCTGGGCGCCCAGGGCAGTAACTACAAGGGTGAACAGCTGACGGATCCGGTCGGCGTGAAGCGCAAGGATACCTATTACACGGCCGATCTCAACCTGTTCTGGTTACTGAACCGGGACTGGCGGGTGGATACGCGCATCAGCTATTCAGACAATACCAGCAATGTGCCCATACGCGAGTATGACCGCCTGCTGGCAAGTATCAATGTAAATTATAATTTCTAGAAGCCGGAGGCCAGGCATATGGATACATTCAATATTACAGGCAGAAAATCGCTCGTTCCGGCCGTTGCCATGGCGGCACTGGTATTTTGCAGCTACAGCCATGCCGGTGTCAGCAGTGATGGTGGCTACTGGGTAATCGAACGTGGTGACAGTGTCTATTCCATCGCGCGTAAGGTTTTTCCTGATGATGCGAAAAAGCGCAGCCGTTTTCGTCGTGAACTGCTGGAAAACAATGCCGATGTCTTTAAAGGCAATCCGGGGCATATCAATATTGGTGATCGCCTGCGCCTGCCGGCCTTTGCCGTCGCACAGCCGGTTGAGGTCGCGCAGCCACCGGTCGTCGAAGCGCCTGCGGTACAGGCAGAAGTGCCGGTGGAGAAACAGCCCGAGGCAGTAACACCGGACCCGGAGGATGTCATCGGCCGGGTTGTGGTCAGTGTCGGCAAGATGCAGGCATCCAACCGTGGCGGCTTTCGTGAGCTGATGCGTAACTCAAAGGTTTTCAAGGGCGATACCCTGGAAACCGCGAGCAGCAGTTATACCCAGGTGCGTATGAAAGACGGCGCCCTGATTTCGTTACGCCCCAATACAAAGCTGGTTATCCGCGATTATAATTTCAATGGCAGTGAAGATGGCACGGAGAAAAGCCTTATGGAACTGGTGCGCGGCGGTTTTCGCACGATTACAGGATATATCGGCCATAAAAACAAGAACAACTACCGTGTCAGAACCGGCGTCGCCACCATTGGTATCCGTGGCACGCACTATGGCCTGATGGTCTGTGCCGAGGGCAGTTGCGCCGGTGAGGATACACCACTGGAAGACGGCGTATACGGTGGCGTGGTTGACGGCAGTATCGTTGTGGAAAATGAAACGGGTCAGTTTACCTTTAACAATGACCAGTACTTCCATGTGGCCACGAACAATACCCCGGCGAAGGAATTACTGGTACCGCCACCGGTGTTTCATGGTCGCAGCGAGAAAATGATGGCCCATATGGCACAGGACAAACAGCAGGGCAGGCAGCAGGGCGACGGCAGGCCCGATGGCAGGAAGGCGCAGAGAGGGGACATGCCCGGATTCAGGGAAGGCGGCCGAAGGGGGGGGCGCCTGGGCGCGCTGGTGAAAAACTATATTGAAAACCGACCGCGGCCTCTGGTGTTGCCGGATCAGGTTAATGATGCTATCAAGGATGCGCCAAAGGTTGATGTTAAACCGGCCCCGGATGGCTCGGGCTTGCTTATGGCGCTGAACGATAGTGGTTCAGGTTCTACGGTCAGGCTTGATATTAACAGCCAGACACAGGCAGAAGTGCTGCTGGGAAGCAAAAAACTGCCAAGCGGTGATATTGTTAATAATATACCGGTAGCAGCCAGGGATATCGGGACAGACCAAAGCGGTAATCCGGCTGTCTACAAGGTATATCTTCCCAGTGCCGTTGCCGGCGTAACGAACGAAGGCGGTGATCCGATCGGGGTGAACTGGGGGCGCTGGGATGCCAGTTATGAGTTCACCATTAATGACCAACCACAAACCACCCAGGGGCCGCTGCACTATATATACAGCGACAAGATTACAACGCCTGCTCAGCTGACGGCACTTGGTGGACTGCTTGGAACGCAGAGTTATACCCTGGTTAATCCTAATGGAACGAGCGGTACCATCCCGACAGCATCAAGTGGCAATGCGGCAACGCTTGGCTCTCTGAATATAACGGCCGATTTTGTCAATGCAGAGATCCTCGACTACAGTATTTCAGTTGCTGTTACAAACGGCCCCGCGTTTAATCTTATGCTTGATGCCAATGCTGGCCCTGTCACCTTTAACAAGATGGGTGATATCAGGCTGATAGATATCAGCGCTGGTCAGACGCGTGGTAATGCAGCCGCTGCTTTTGTCGGTCCGAATGCAGAAGGTATTATTACTACCTACTCGCTGGAGGATCAGGCTTCGGGGGAAGTTGTACAGGGTGCGGCTGCACTGAAACAGGGCGCCCCGCAATTCTGATATTTATGATTGTACAAAACAAAAAAAGCCGGGTCGTCTGACCCGGCTTTTTTTTATGCTGAAGGGTTCTGCTTCTAGAGCAGAGGAACCATCATCAGCGCCACAATGTTGATAATCTTGATCAACGGGTTAATGGCAGGGCCCGCGGTGTCCTTGTACGGGTCGCCGACGGTGTCGCCGGTTACCGCTGCCTTGTGCGCATCGGAACCCTTGCCACCGTAATTACCGTCCTCGATGTACTTCTTGGCGTTGTCCCAGGCACCACCACCGGTGGTCATGGAAATAGCCACGAACAGGCCGGTTACGATGGTGCCGATCAGCATGCCGCCCAGCGCCTGTGCGCCCAGGGTCAGGCCAACGACAACCGGTACGGCGATCGGCAGCAGGGAAGGAATAATCATTTCCTTGATGGCTGCCTTGGTCAGCATATC
>DRLE01000149.1 GCA_011051475.1 Gammaproteobacteria bacterium | reverse complement strand
CGCCTGTTGCTGATTATACCCGTGTTCCACAACCAGCAAACCTTTCTCTTTTAAATAGCCGGGTGCCTGTCTACAGAGCAGTTCAATATCAGCCATGCCATTGTTCGCCGCGCTCAGCGCGGCATCCGGCTCGAAGCGTACATCACCCTGTTGCAAATGCGGGTCGTCCGGGTCGATATAGGGCGGATTGCTGACAATAATATCAAAATCCTTTTCTGTGATGTTTGCAAACCAGTTGCTGTGTACCAGGTTTACACCGGTATTATGCCGCCGGTTGTTTTTTGCAGCCATGGCCAGCGCCTGTTCGGATATATCGCAGGCGCTTAACTGCCAGCCGGGTTTTTCGTGCGCCAGGCTGATGGCGATGGCACCGCTGCCCGTGCCCATGTCCAGCACTTTCAATGTCGTGCTGTCAGCAAAGTGCTGCAGGATGAATTCCACCAGGGTTTCGGTTTCGGGGCGGGGGATGAGGACGTGTTCGTTAACGTAAAACGGCAGTGACCAGAATTCGCGCTCACCGGTGAGGTAGGCCACGGGTATGCCCCGGGCGCGCTTTGCCAGCAGTTGCTCGAACTGCTTTAGCTGTTCAGGGTCTGGTGTCTTTTCCGGCCAGGTCATCAGGTACGCGCTGTTACAGTCCAGGACGTGACAGAGTATGGCCTGGGCATCGATACGCGCACTGTCACTGCTCCGGCTGAGCATTTCTGTTGCCTGTTGCAACAGCTGCTTGATAGACATCGGGCTTGTCGCCTGGGTGCTCATTGCCGGGGCGGGGCTATTCTTCGGACAGGGTCGCCAGCAGCTCGGCCTGGTACTCGTTGATCAGCGGTTCGATGACCTGGTTGAGGTCGCCCTGGATGATTTCGTCCAGCTTGTACAGGGTCAGGTTGATGCGGTGGTCGGTAACGCGGCCCTGCGGGTAGTTGTAGGTGCGGATGCGCTCGGAGCGATCACCGCTGCCGACCAGGCTCTTGCGGGTCTGCGCCTGTTCCTTCTGCTGTTTCTCGATTTCGGCATCCATAATGCGTGCCTGCAGCAGCGACATGGCGCGCGCCTTGTTCTTGTGCTGTGAGCGTTCGTCCTGGCATTCCACCACGGTGCCGGTGGGAATGTGGGTGAGGCGCACGGCCGAGTCGGTCTTGTTGACGTGCTGGCCGCCGGCGCCGGAAGCGCGGAAGGTGTCGACGCGCAGGTCGGCGGGGTTGATCTCGATCTGCTCGACATCGTCGACTTCGGGCAGCACGGCAACGGTGGCCGCCGAGGTATGCACGCGGCCCTGGGATTCGGTTTCCGGTACGCGCTGTACGCGGTGAGCGCCGGATTCGAACTTCAGCTTGGAGTAGGCGCCATTGCCGATAATACGGGCGATAACCTCGCGGTAACCGCCGTGCTCGCCGAGGTTCTGGTTAATGATTTCGATCTTCCAGCCCTGCAGTTCGGCATAACGCGAATACATGCGAAACAGGTCGCCGGCAAAAATCGCCGCCTCGTCGCCGCCGGTGCCGGCGCGAATTTCAAGAAAGATATTGCTGTCATCGTGCGGGTCTTTCGGCAGCAGCAGCTTCTGCAGTTCGACTTCCAGCTTTTCGGCTTCGGCCTCGGCCTCGGCCTTTTCCTCGACCGCCATTTCGCGCACGTCGGGGTCGTCGTCCCTGAGCATTTCCTCGGCGCCGGCGAGGTTCTCCCGGGCAGCGTTCCAGGCCTGAAAGCAGCTGACCACCGGTTCCAGCTGGGCATATTCCTGGGACAGCGCGCGGAACTGGTTCTGGTCATTGATGACGTCCGGGTCGGCGAGCAGTCCGGCGATTTCTTCGTGCCGGTCGAGCAGGGTGTGCAGTTTATTAAGTATGGATTCTTTCACGTGGTCGGTTTGCTCGGTTCAGGTACAGGGTTCAGATATTCGGGTTTGGGTGGTCGCTTTCAGGAACGGCTGCTCAGGTTTTATCGTTGTTTCTGGACAGGGCTTCACTGTCGTCCAGCAGCAGGTCGCGGGCAATCCTGAGTACTTCATCGCGGTTGTTGGCACTGGCCTGGCGAAGTTTGGTGCTGGGCTGGTGCAGAAACTTGTTGGTCAGGGTGTTGGCGAGAAAATCCAGTACCTCTTCGGCATTTTGCCCGGCAGCCAGCTGTTTCTTCGCTTTTTTCAGCACTTCGTCGCGCAGGTTCTGGGTATGCTGGCGGATATCCGCAATAATGTCCACCGCGCCCAGCGATTTCTGCCAGTCGAGAAAGTGTTTGACCTGTATGTCGATAATTTCACGTGCCTGTTCGGCGGCCTGCTGGCGGTTTTCCATGTTTTCACTGATCACCGACTGCAGGTCGTCGACACTGTACAGGTAAACATCGTCCAGTGAATTGACCTCGGGTTCAATATCGCGCGGTACCGCCAGGTCTACCATGAAAATGGGTTCATGCTTGCGTTGCTTCAGCGCGCGTTCCACCGTGCCCTTGCCGATAATCGGCAGCGGGCTGGCAGTGGAGGCAATGACGATATCGCTGCGGTGCAGGTGTGAGCTGATATGCTGCAGGCTGATAGCTTCACCGTCGAATTCTTCCGCCAGCTTCTGCGCGCGCTCGATGCTGCGGTTGGCGATAATAATCCGGCTTACGCCCTGGGCATGCAGGTGGCGGGCGGTCAGTTCGATGGTTTCGCCGGCACCGACCAGCAGTACCGTGGTTTCTTTCAGGTCACCGAAAATCTGTCGGGCCAGGCTGACCGCGGCAAAGGCAACCGATACCGGGCTGGAGCCGATGTCGGTATCGGTGCGCACCTGCTTGGAAACGGCAAAGGCGCGCTGGAACAGCTTGCCCAGCAGCTGGCCGATGGTGCCGTGCTCGGAGGCCAGGGCATAGGCGTCTTTCATCTGCCCGGCAATCTGCGGTTCGCCCAGCACCATGGAATCCAGCCCGCTGGCCACTTCCATGGCATGGCGGATAGTCTCCTCGTGATTATGAATATACAGGTGCTCTTTCAGGCGGTTTTCGTCAATGCTGTGGAACTGGCTGAACCAATGGATAATGTCCTGGTCAT
>DRLE01000148.1 GCA_011051475.1 Gammaproteobacteria bacterium | reverse complement strand
CCCTCGCGTCTTTTGCGAGGGCGCAGTCTGCAGCGGCGGCATTTTTCTGGTTACTCTTTTGTTGCTGTTGACAAAAGAGTGACTCGCCGTCAGGGCGAAACCCGAACAATCAACATCAAAAAGACCAGAAAAAATCCAGCTCCACCCAACAAGCACCAACCCCAAAACATGGCATAATAATGCCCAAACAAACATCCCATAACCCAACCGAGCACCACCATGACCGACGACAAACTCAACCACTTCAACCAGCGCGGCGAAGCCCATATGGTCGATGTTGGCGACAAGCCGGTATCACAGCGCATAGCCGTGGCCGAGGGCCGGATCCGTATGCAGGAGGAGACCCTGCGGCGTATTATTGCCGGCGAGCATAAAAAGGGCGATGTGCTGGGTATTGCGCGTGTCGCCGGTATTATGGCCTCGAAAAAAACCGCCGAGCTGATACCGCTGTGTCACCCGCTGTCACTGACGCACGTCGACATCAAGCTGACCGCTGATGAGAAAACCCGTACGGTACACTGTATTGTCGAGGTGAAAACGGACGGCAAGACCGGCGTGGAAATGGAAGCGCTGACCGCGGTGCAGATTACCCTGCTGACCATTTACGATATGTGCAAGGCCATGGACCGGGGTATGAGCATGAGCCGTATCCGCCTGTTGAAGAAGTCGGGCGGCAAGTCCGGTGACTGGCAGGCCGATGAGGAAAACTGGGCCGATGACTGGACACTGGACTTTGATTGATCTACACCCGTTAAGGTGAATGCCCGCAGGGGCAATAACAGGATAAACAACAGGGGCATCCGATATGAAAGTGATTCGCCGCATTCTTAAATTCACCGGCATACTGCTGGTACTGGTTATTGTCGCTGCCGTGGCCTTTGTTGCGACCTTCGATGCCAATAACTACAAACCACAGATTATCGAACAGGTTGAGTCGGCCACCGGTCGGGATTTTCGTATTGACGGTGATATTCGTTTGTCCGTTTTCCCCTGGGTCGGCATCAAGATCGAGGATGTGGCGCTGGGCAATGCGAAAGGATTCGAGGATAAAAACTTCGCCGCCATCCGGCAACTGGATGTACAGGTAAATGTCCTGCCATTGCTGGAAAAACGGGTGGAGGTCAATACCATTCGCCTGAACGGCCTTGAGCTGTCGCTGGAAGTGGCGAAGAATGGTGACAATAACTGGTCCTCCCTTTCGCAGCCAGCGCCCAGCGAAACGGGCGCAGAACAGAAGGCCGAGCCCCCGACCTCGCCCCCGTCCACAGAGCCGTCAGCCACTCAGGACGCTGTTGCTACTTCGGATGAATTGCTGCAATCACTCAAGGTCGAAGGCTTTGAATTTGTCGACGCAGTCATCCATTATCATGACCGTACCTCGGGTACCGAGGCCACGATATCAGAGCTCAACCTGCAAACCTCAGCGATCAGTTTTGATGAACCGATAAAGCTCAGTTTCAGCGCCCGTGTCAAAAACAACCAGCCACAGATCGATTCTCGTCTCGAGCTGACCACGGTGCTTACTTTTGATCAGGCATTCAGTCAGATCAGCCTGGATGATCTTCTGCTCACCGTTGTTGCCGATGCGCGCGGCCTGCTGCCGCAGCCTGAGAAATTCGAGCTTCGAACCAACGTTAAGGTTTTGATGGATGAGCAGCTTGTCAGCGTCAGGCCGTTGACGCTCGATGCCCTGGGCCTGACCATGAAAGCCAGTATCGGTATCAGTCAGTTTCAGGCATCCCCGGTCATTACCGGGGATGTTGAGATAAAACCGTTTAACGCGCGCCAGGTTGCAAAGCGGGCAGGGGTAGAGCTGCCGGCAATGGCAGCCGCCGAGGCGCTTGGCCGCCTGTCCATGAAAACCCGTATCAAGCTGGCCGGTGAACGTTTTGAAGCCAATGACTTTGCGTTCCATCTGGATGACAGCACGCTGACGGGCTGGATTCATCTGCTCAATATCAGCAAGCAGCAGCTGCGTTACGAACTGGCTTTCGATCGGTTGAATGTAAATCACTATATGCCGCCGGTTGATGAAACCGTTTCCGGGCAAACGCCTTCTCAGCCGGATGTTACACCGACCGGCTCGCGACCCTCGGCAGCTGCCGCCGATACCGGTGATGAGAAAATCGAGCTACCCATGGAGCTGATGCGCTCGCTGGATATCCAGGGTGATTTCCGCATTGCCGACCTCACCGCCCTTGAGTACCGGATCAAACAGTTCCTGATGACGGTTAAAGCCAAAGACGGCCTGATCAGTCTCAAGCCGGTGTCCATGCAGCTGCTGGGCGGGCAGGTGAGCAGTGCGCTCAGTATCGACGCGAGAAAAGCCGTGCCGGCCTATGGCATCAAGCTCGACGCCAATCAGATTCAGGTCGGCCCGGTGGTCGATCCGTTTCTTGTCGGCGTCATGGGCGGTAAGGACATGAACATGGAAGGCGCCATGAACATGAGCATGGCTATCAATACCCGCGGTGAAACCGTCAACCAGTTGAAGCGCGCCAGCAAGGGCAAGATTGCCATCAGAATGAAGCAGAGCCGGCTTAATGGCTTCGACCCTGCATACTACGTACGCAAATCCGTGGCGGACTATGTCGCCGGTTCCGGCCTTGGCCAGTATGACGCGATTATGGGTGAATACAAACCGAGAAAGGTTACCGTGTTTGACCTGGTACGCAGCGATATCCGCCTCGCGGACGGCAAGGCGCGTACCGACAATTTCCTGATGGATTCGCTGCGAGTGAAAATCACCGCCAAAGGCTATGTCGATATTATGGAAAACCGTCTCGATATGATGACCTCTCTGCAGTTGCCTCGCGGCAAGACCGTGCTGGAAAAAGTCTTTGACGAGCCGGTGTACGTGCGTGTCTATGGCCCGTTTGAGGCCGTCGAATACAAGGTCGATACCGATCGCCTGAAGAAATCCACCACCGATGTACTGAAAAAAGAAGCAAAGGCCAAACTGGATGCCGAGAAAAAACGCCTGGAAGAAAAAGCCCGGGCAAGGGCCAGGGAAGAAGAAGCACGTCTTAGAGAAAAGGCCGAAGCCGAAAAACGCCGGCTGAAAGAAAAAGCCGATGCCGAGCGCAAACGTGCCGAGGAGAAGGCCAAAAACAAGCTCAGGGAAAAATTCAAGAGCCTGTTTTAATGGCTGAAGCGATTACCGACTGTTTCGCCTCGCGCCTGCTGCGCTGGTACGCACAGCATGGCCGCCACGACCTGCCATGGCAGCAGCCACGCAGCCTGTATCGTTGCTGGGTGTCCGAAATCATGCTGCAGCAGACACAGGTGGCTACGGTGATTCCCTATTTTGACAACTTTATGCGGGCCTTTCCCGATATTGGCAGCCTGGCGCGGGCTTCACAGGACGAAGTCATGCGCCACTGGGCGGGCCTGGGCTATTACAGCCGGGCGCGTAATCTGCACAGGGCGGCGCAGATGATTGTTGAGCGGCACGACGGTCGTTTCCCCGAGGATTACGACAACGTACTGGCGCTGCCGGGTATTGGCCCGTCCACCGCCGGGGCCATACTGGCGCAGGTGCTGGGTCAGCGCCACGCAATACTCGATGGCAATGTCAAACGGGTACTGGCCCGCTACCACATGGTTGAAGGTTGGCCGGGACAGTCGGCGGTGCACAAGCAGCTGTGGCAGCTGGCCGAGACGCATACCCCGCTAGAACAGGTGGCGGACTATACCCAGGCCATTATGGACCTGGGCGCCACCCTCTGCACCCGCAGCCGGCCGGCCTGCGATGCCTGTCCCGTCCATACCGACTGCCGGGCCTTTCATGCCGGTAGCGTGGCGGCGTTCCCCGGCAAAAAACCGAAAAAAGCCCTGCCGGTACGCCAGACCCGGTTGTTGCTTATCCGCAACCCGCAGGGTGAATACCTGCTGGAAAAACGCCCGCCCAGCGGTATCTGGGGCGGTCTGTGGAGCCTGCCGGAGCTGGCCATGGAACAGCCGGTCGTCGACAGCGTGCGGCAGAACTGGCAGCTGAAGGTCAGCCACTACAGCGACAGGCCGGCATTTCGCCATACCTTCAGTCACTTTCACCTGGATATTACTCCCTGTCTGGTGGCATGCACATCGGATACTGTATCGGCACAGACAGTGGTCGACGATAGTGACCGATTTCAGTGGCACGGTGATCTATCCACACTCGGACTGGCAGCACCCGTCAGTAAAGTCCTGAAATTACATGGCTGAAACCGGATAATCGGTCAAAAAACAGCGAAAACCGACCGCTGGAACTTGACTCGGAGGCCGCTAGCCGATTAAATACGCATCCTTTGAGGCGCACGCCATGTGCGTATCCACTCAAAGAGACATTTCAAAATATCGGCCGAATAGCTCAGTTGGTAGAGCAGCGGATTGAAAATCCGCGTGTCCCTGGTTCAATTCCAGGTTCGGCCACCATTTTTATATCCCCAATATTTATCGCTGTCTGTTGATTGCACTGTGCTTACAGAGCCGAATTGAACCAGGCCTGGTTCAACTACTCGGCGCATCCCTGCGCCTCGCCCTCCGGGCTCGCCCCTGAAAGGCGGGGCTCGTGAAAAATCGTTCCCGACGATTTTTTCCAGGTTCGGCTGCTATTTTCT
>DRLE01000147.1 GCA_011051475.1 Gammaproteobacteria bacterium | reverse complement strand
CGTCGCAGCGCCCGGCCCCGGTCGCACAGACCCATGGCCTGTATCGTTATCGACAGTTGTCCTCGCGTGGTATCACCGCCGATCAGGCTGATATTGTACTGCTGCAACAATTCGCCCAGCTGCCGTGAAAAAGCGGCCAGCCAGCTTTCATCTACCCGCGGTAGTGAAATGGCCAGGCTTATCCAGGCAGGTGTGGCGCCCATGGCGGCCAGGTCGCTGAGATTGACCATCAGGGCCTTGAAGGCGATATCCTCGGGCGAGGTGTTTTCCGGGAAGTGGACACCGCTGTTCAGGGTGTCGGTGGTAACAACCAGTTCCTTATCGGCCGGCACCTTAACAATGGCGCAGTCATCACCGCCGGCCAGCAGCACATCATCACGCTGTGGCGGCAGGCTGAAATAGCTTTTTATAATGTCGAATTCATTTTGTGACATAGGGCCGCTGGCTGTAGCCGCATGATTTATTTCTGCTCGGCCTGCACTTCAATTTGGCGCACTTCCCTGGCCACCTTGTCGAGCACAGCATTGACAAAGGACTTGCTGTTTTCCGCGCAGAATTCCCTGGCGATATTGACCGCTTCATTGAGCACCACGCGGTAAGGCACGTCCAGGCGCCTGACGAACTCGTAGCAGGCGATACGAAGAATGGCGCGCTCGACCGGGTCAACCGACTCGATGGAACGCGGCATGTTTTTTTCCAGCAGGGGATCAAGTTCGCTGATGGAAGAGGCCACACCACTGAACAGATCGGAAAAATAATCCGCATCCAGTGTGCTCATATTATTGGCATCATAAAACTGCTGTTTGATGTCGGTAATATTGTCACCGGTCATCTGCCACTGGTAGATGGCCTGCATGGCAAGACGGCGTGACTTGCCGCGGGCCTTGGCCATGCTTTTCTGTGCCCCACCTTTCTGCGTTGAATTGTCGGGCGTAGCAGAACCCTGCTCACCCTGTTCAGAATCAGACATTAAACTTAATCGAACTGCTTGAAGATATTGACCATTTCAATGGCCGCGGCCGCCGCCTCGGCGCCCTTGTTGCCCGCCTTGGTGCCGGCGCGCTCGATGGTCTGCTCGATGTTTTCCGTGGTCAGGATACCGTTGATCACCGGGATACCGTGATCCAGGGCAATGGCGGACAGACCCTTGGCGGACTCATTGGCGACGATATCAAAATGCGGTGTGGCGCCGCGGATAACCGCGCCCAGGGCAATAATCGCGCTGTAGTCACCGGACTGCGCCAGCGCCTGCACGGTTACCGGCATTTCAAAAGCGCCGGGCACACGCACCACGGTAATGTCATCGGCGGCAACGCCGTGACGCAGCAGGGTATCCATGGCGCCGGCCAGCAGGCTTTCAACGATGTAGCCGTTAAAACGCGCAACGACAATGGCAAAACGGCCTTCGCTGTACTGCAGGCTGCCTTCGATTATTTTTGTTTCACTCATACTTATCTCACTTTGTACTTACATGTATATTTCTTAAAAATAAAAAAACGTATTCACCACAGAGGACACGGAGGTCACAGAGGTTTTTATATTTTGTATTCTACCCTTTTAACAACCAGCTGCACTCCGTACAGGGTAACAGCTTCAGGTCACTTTCTTTATGCAACAGAGGAAAAAAGCTTTCTCTGTGACCTCCGTGTCCTCTGTGGTGCAAATGCTTTTCTTTATTCCTTACCCGACACATAATCCACCACCTCAAGCCCGAAACCGGCGAGGCCGTGGATGACTTTCGGTGCGGTCATCAGCTTCATCTTGCGCACGCCCAGGTCAACCAGAATCTGCGCGCCGACGCCGTCGGTGCGAAGGTCGGTGGGCTTTTTCAGCTTCACGGTCTGTTCTTCGCCGGCCTGCTCCTTCATCCATTGCACCACGACGGCATCTTCATCCGGCAGGCTCAATAATACCACCACGCCCTGGGGCGACTCGGCAACCTGTTTCAGGGCATCCTGCAGCGGCCAGGACTTGGCGTCCTGTGAACCCAGTGCATCGGTCAGCACGTTTTTCATGTGCACACGCACCAGCACCGGTTCGTCGGGATTGATTTCGGTGTCGGCTTTTCGCAGGGCGTAATGCGTCAGGCCATCGACACTGTTGCGATAGGCCACCAGCTTAAAGTCGCCATAGTCGGAAGGAAAATCACATTCGGCAAGACGATAAACGGTTTTTTCGTGTTTCAGGCGGTAACTGATCAGGTCCTCGATGGTGCCGATTTTAAGATTATGTTCCTCGGCGAATTTTTCCAGGTCCGGACGGCGCGCCATGGTGCCGTCTTCATTGAGGATTTCCACGATCATGGCGCTGGGGTCGAGACCGGCAAGGCCGGCGAGGTCGCAGCCGGCTTCGGTATGACCGGCACGGGTGAGTACGCCGCCGGGCTGGGCCATCAGCGGAAAGATATGACCGGGCTGGACAATGTCTTTAGGCGAGGCATCCGGCTTCACCGCCGCCTGTATGGTGACCGCGCGGTCGGCGGCGGATATGCCGGTGGTGACGCCTTCGGCGGCCTCGATCG
>DRLE01000146.1 GCA_011051475.1 Gammaproteobacteria bacterium | reverse complement strand
GGCGGCCGGCGGATTTTTGCCGTCGATAATGACACCCTGACCGTCTATAACCTGGCTGATGTGCAGCAGGGTTCGGCGTCACTGGGGCTGGGCTGGCGGCCGGGCGAGAACGTTGATATCAATGTGGTTGGCGGCCTTGAAAAGTACCAGAACCGGCTGATCAGTAACGACTATGATCAGCCCTATATCCATGTCAGTCTGACCATGCACTGGTGACAGGCCCGTATCTACAGGAAAAATGAAGGTATAACGAATGTGTAACAGAAAAACCATTAACGGCGCATTATTGCTAATGATATGCCTGTTTACCGCATCTGTTGGCGCATCCACGCTTATGTGGAAGAAATCCTATGGCCTGGAAAAACAGGGCAAGTACGCGCAGGCAGCCGAAGCCATTGAACCCATGGCAAAGGCCGGCAAGGACGAGTACGCGGTGCTGCGCTATGCCTACCTGCTATACAAACAGGGCAGGTACAATGACTCCTTCGATTATTACCGCAAGGCAATGGAGATGAACAGGGATTCCATCGATGCGCGCCTGGGTATTACCCTGCCGCTGCTGGCGCAGAAGCGCTGGCGTCAGGTGACGGTTTATACCCGCCAGGTGCTGGTAAAGGCCGAATGGAACCATACCGCGCATGTGCGCCTGATGACTGCGGAGGAGGGCATGCGCAAGTGGCATACCCTGGGCAGGCATGCGCAGGAAGTCACACGAGTCTATCCCTCTGATCCGATGCTTTGGGTTTACCTGGCGCGCGCTCGCGCCTGGATGGGTGATGTGAAAAGCGCGAAAGCCGCCTATGAAAAGGTACTGATCCGCGAGCCGGATAATGAGGAAGCAGCGGAATATCTGGCAAAGAATGAGTGAAGTGAATCCGCCCTGATATCAACAGGCCATGATGTTGCCAGCGCCTCTTTCAGTATAAGGCCTAATGGCTGGTGCCCTCGGAACGGGTAATCTTGTTGTATACATTATACTTGCCCACCGGCTTGCTCATGGGCAGGCGCTTGACGATCTTGAGGGTCTTGCTGTCGTAGACCAGCACCTCGCCATCCATTTCCCAGATACTGAGCAGGGCGCGGCTGCCGTCACGATTGAACTCGATATGGCCCGAAGTTTTGCCGGGCACCGGCCGCAGGGTTTTCACGATCTCCAGGCTGTTCTTGTCGATAATGTGCATGACATCCCTGTTTGGCCCGACGAATACATCCACCCAGGCATAGGGCGTGTTTTCATGGCTGCGCATAAAGAAACCGGGGCCGAGCGTCCTGATTTTTTTAATGGTCTTCCAGTTATTCATATCGATAATACTGACAATACCTTCGCGCAGATTGGGTGATGCGAGAACCGTCGTATCCCTGTATTTCCAGGTAATGCCCGAGCCCAGGTGCGGCATGCCGGGCAGATCGATATCGGCAATCTTGCGGCCGACGATCAGGTTGATGACCTGGCCGTTGCTGCTGCCGCGCGCCGCGCCGATCAGGTGCTGGTAGCTCTGGTCGAAAAAGAAGTCGTCCAGGTAGTCATCAAGCTCGATAATGCGCACCGGAAAGCGGCCTTCCTCGGCAATGCCTTCACCCATCTTGTAGTCATGCACATAGCCGCGATAGATTTTGGGTGGATTATCGGTGTAGTTGATTTCCCAGACCTGCTTGAAGTCCTTCAGGGCAACGATAAAGCTGTTGCGCGGCGGCGCGGTATAAACCGCGCTGACGCGTGAGCTGTTGCCCCTGTCGTCCTCGACCGGAATAATTTTCACCAGGCTCAGGTCCCTGGCATCCAGTATCACCAGGGTGTGCGGCAGGTAGTTGCCGACCATGACATAGCGATCATCGGCGGAAACCGCAGCATTGCGGGTATTGATGCCGGCGCGCACCTCGGCCACGGTTTCCAGGGTGTACATATCGAACTTGCTGATCCAGCCGTCACGGGAGGCGAAATACACATAGCGGCCATCGGAGGTATATTTCGGCCCGCCATGCAGGGCAAAGCGTGACTTGAAGCGTTTGATGGGTTCCATCCGGTCGCCATCGAGTACGGTGACATGGTGGTCACCGCTTTCCACCACCAGGAAAAGATTGAGCGGGTCGGCATCGTAAACCGGTTTTACATCTTTTTTATTACTGCGTGTGTAGGCCTTTTTATAGATAATGTGACTTTTATTGATTTCCTTTTCACCCCATTTCGGCACGAAGGGAAGCGGGGTGTAAATCATATCCACCAGCGCCTGTATCTGCCCGGGATCGATCCTGTCGGCAAAGCCGGGCATCTGCGTGGCGATACGACCGTTGGCAATCACATCATTGGCATGGTTTTTTTTCAGACGTTTGAGATTTTCCGGCAGCAGGGCAGGTCCTTCACCGCCCAGGCGGTCATTGCCGTGGCATTCGCCGCAGTATTGCCGGTAGATTTTATCGGTGCTGTCCGGGGCGGGTTTCGGGACGGTTTTATCGGCTGCGTGCAGCGTTGTGACTGGCAGAACGACGAGAAGCAGATTGAGAATTAGGCCGGGTGTTTTCATGGCGGACATTATACTGCATGCCACAGGACGATATCAGGCTGTACGGGCGGATGCATCCTTGCGTGACCAGGGTTTCAGTTGCAGACGCTCGGTGTCATCATCCACGCCGATCTCGCTGTTAAGCAGGTAACAGCCGGGGTCTTCCGCCCAGAAGTTGCCGCTTAACTGCCAGGCGCGGGTACGCGAATTACCGCCACAGATGCTGCGGTAGTTGCAGAGCGCACAGCGACCTTCCACGGGACGTTGTTTCTGTTTCAGACCGGCCATCAGCGGGTCGCTGGTGTCCATCCAGATGTCGGAAAAGGGGCGCTGTTTGACATTGCCAATGGTGTAGTCCCACCACATGGTATCGGGATGAACATTGCCGGTATTGTCGATATTGGCAATATTCACGCCCGAGGCGTTGCCGCCCCAGCGCTGCAGCATGGCTTCAATCCTGTCGGCATATTCGGGCAGATGCGCTCTTGCCCACAACAGCAGATAAACGCCGTCGGCATCATTATTACCGGTAACGAACTCACGTCGCCTGCCGGACTCAACATCCTGCCAGCAGGTTTCAAACAGCAGATTCATGGCCTTGCGTGTCATCCGGTGGTGCAGGTCATCGCCACGGTTCTTGTTGCCGCGACCGGCATAGTTAAGATGCGACAGGTAGAACTTGTCGATGTCCTCATCCTGCATTAACTGCAGCAGGGCAGGCAGGTCCTGCTGGTTGTCCTGGGTCAGGGTAAAGCGCAGGCCGACCTTGATACCGGCGTCGCGGCACAGGCGGATGCCTCTGAGTGCCTCATCATAGGCGCCCTGTTTGCGGCGGAATTTATCATGGGTTTCGCGCGTGCCGTCGATACTGATGCCGACATAGTTGTAGCCGATATCAACGATGTCCTGGATATTGTCCTCGGTAATCAGGGTGCCGTTGGTGGACAGCCCGACATAAAAGCCCATGTCTTTTGCATGACGGGAAATATCGAAAATATCCGGGCGCATCAGCGGCTCGCCACCGGAGAGAATCAGTACCGGCACATGAAAGGCTTTCAGGTCATCCATTACCTCGTAGACCTGCTGTGTATCCAGTTCGCCGGGAAAGTCCCTGTCCGCCGAGGTGGCATAGCAGTGCTTGCAGGTCAGGTTGCAACGACGCACCAGGTTCCAGATAACCACCGGCCCGCTGGCATGCACCGTAGCCCGGCTCTTGCCGTGACGGCCGTGACTGTCATCCGTGTTTTTCAGACTGTGCAGGTACTGGCTGAGTCGGAACATATGTTCACCTTCTGTTGTTAATGTCATTCTGAGCGAAGCCGAAGAATCCTGCAACACCGTGCTCGCGGCAGCCTCAAGACCCGTTCGACTCCGCTGCGCTGCGCTCAGGGTGACAGTGCTGTTGTCATTCTGAGCGCAGCCGAAGAATC
>DRLE01000145.1 GCA_011051475.1 Gammaproteobacteria bacterium | reverse complement strand
GTCGAACGCACCGATGTGGATTTTCTGGCGGTGTCCATCGGCACCGTGCACGGCCATATGAAAGGCAAGCCGCGCCTGGACTATCAGCGTCTGAAACAGATTAATGAAGCCCTGCAAATGCCGCTGGTTATCCACGGTGGCACCGGCCTGTCCGATGACCAGTTCCGCCGGCTGATCTGCAATGGTATCGCCAAGATCAATTATTTTACCGCGCTGTCCGATGCCGCCGCCAAGCAGGTGAAAAAGAATGCCGGCAAGGCCAATGGTAGCGGTTACACCGGCCTGCAAAGAGGGGTGAAGGATGCGGTTGCCGAAGAGGTCGAGCGTTGCATGCGCCTGTGGGGTTCGGCGGGACGCGCCGCCGAGGTGCTGGCGCGCTGCCAGCCCTGGCAGCCGGTCGAGCATCTGATTATCTACAATGTCGAAGGCATTGATAAGGAAGGCGTCGAGTCCATGATGGCCGAGGGCCGGCGTGTGCTTTCCGCCATTCCCGGCGTGCTGGAAGTATTTACCGGCGAGGCGGTGCAGGAAGATGCCAGCTATCGCTATACCTGGCTGGTGCGTTTCTGCCATGAAAAAGTCATTGACAGCTATCGTGAGCATCCAGCGCATGTTGCCTTTGCGGACAAGGTCTTCCGCCCTGTGGCCGGTAATCGCATCAGTATCGATTACGGCTCGTCGGAACGACCGGAAACCGGCGCGCCCATCGAATTTGCTGCTCGCAAGAGCGTTATATCGTAAACTCTACCGAAAATACGTCATTGCTTTGCTATCGCACGCAATGACATACAATCAAGCAGGGTCAACAGATACATGCAGAAAAAACTGATAGAAGGTTACAGGCGTTTTCGCGAAGGTTATTACCAGCGCAACCGTGAGCGTCTTGAGCAACTGGCCTACAAGCAGACGCCGGAAGTGGCCATGCTGTCCTGTTGTGATTCGCGCGTTGACCCCGGCATCCTGTTCGATGTCGAGCCGGGCGATGTATTCGTTATCCGCAATGTCGCCAATCTGGTGCCGCCGTATGAAACCAGCGGCGACTACCACGGCACCAGCGCCGCCCTGCAGTTCGCGGTCACCTGTCTGAAGGTCAAGCAGATTATCGTTCTGGGTCACGCCAACTGCGGCGGCATTCGCGCCCTGATGAAAAACGATATGAAGCCCGGCGATGACGGCTTTATCAACAAGTGGATGAAAATCGCCGAGCCGGCCAAACAGGAAGTGCTGGCGCGAGATGATCTGCATGATATGGAAGAAAAAATCAGCGCCTGCGAGCTTGCCGCCATCAGCCATTCATTGCGCAATCTGATGACTCACCCCTGGGTACGCGAGCGCGTACAGGCCGGCAAGCTCGATCTGATCGGCTGTTATTACGACCTGCATACCAGCAAGCTGGTCGATGTTGATGAAATCAATGCACTGACACCGGGTGTCGCCCAGACTACCTCTATGCGGGGGTCGGAGTCAGGCTGATTCAGCCTACCGCTTCAAGCCACAGGTGGGTGTCAGCCTGACTCCGACCCCGTGAACTTCTTGCTTTAATCGCTCCCCGTTTTTCCGGGCGCTTCCCCTGTGCGCCCGCGTTTTTTTGTTACTCATTGAAATAGGGTGCTATTATGACCCGGTAGTGGCAGCAACCACGGTTGCTGCTATATGGCCGGAACCCGTTCCTGTAGATCATTGATGCAAGCAATCCAGACACAGAAGGCGCAGCTTCAGACATCTGTTAATACGGATGGTGTGCTCACGCTCCGAAGCAGCGGCGACTGGACGCTGGATAATCTCGACGAAGTCGCCGTCAGCCTGAAATCCATCGCCGATGAAAGCCGGGCGGTGTCCGCACAATGGGCGTTTTCCGATGTCGGGCGTGTGGACTCCGCCGGCATGATGCTGTTTATTCACTATGTCGATGTACTCGGGGCAAAGGGCTGTAAGGTCGATATTACCGGTATGAGTGCGGAGCACGAAAAGCTCTATCAGCTGATGCGCAGGCATGTCTCCGAGCATATTGAAGAAGGCAGCAGGCTGTCCCTGCGCATTCCCAACCTGCTGGCCTATATCGGCCGGGGCACGGTGGAGCTGTTCGAGGATATCGTCAGCTTTCTGGCCTTTATCGGCGAGAATTTTACCGTTGTGCTGTCTTCACTGCGCCATCCGGCATCGGTACGTTACGGCGCCATCGCCAGAAATATCGAAGATGCCGGCATGCGCGCCATTCCCATTGTTGCCGTCACCAGTTTTCTTATCGGCGTGGTGGTGGCCTATCAGGGCGGCGTACAGCTGGAGAAGTTCGGCGCCAATATCTTTATCGTTGATATGATCGGCATTTCCATCAGCCGGGAACTGGCGCCGCTGATTACCGCGATTGTTGTCGCCGGGCGTACCGGCTCATCCTATACCGCGCAGATCGGGGTCATGAAGATTACCGAGGAAATCGACGCCATGCGTACCATGGGGTTCGAGCCGCATCGTTTTCTGGTCGTCCCCCGCATTCTGGCCCTGATGATAACCCTGCCGCTGATGATCTTTCTGGCCGACGTCATCGGCATACTCGGCGGCATGGTCATTGCCAATCTGCATATGCATCTGTCCTATACCGAGTTTCTTCACCGCCTGCAGGGCACGCTGGATGTAAAACAGGTCTGGATAGGCGTGATCAAGGGCCCTGTGTTCGCCTGGCTGATTGCCACGGTGGGCTGCTTTTACGGTTTCCGGGTTTCGGGCAATACCGAGAGTATCGGCCGCTATACCACCATCAGTGTGGTCAATGCCATTTTCCTGGTGATCGCCTGTGATGCAATCTTCTCCGTTCTGCTGACGTCGCTGGGTATATGAGTGGGGTTATGAGTGGACATATGAACGAGCCGATAGTCACGGTAAAGGATGTCGTGACCCGCTTTGGCGAGGTGGTGGTGCATGACGGTGTCAGTCTGAGCGTGAACCGGGGTGAAATCTACGGCCTGCTGGGTGGCAGCGGCTCGGGGAAATCGACCCTGCTCAAGGAAATGATTATGCTGCTGCAACCGTCCTCCGGTGAAATAAACGTGCTGGGCAGGAAACTGCAAACCATCAGCGCCGCCGACAGTGCCGATCTGCGCAGGCGATGGGGCGTGCTTTTTCAGGCGGGCGCGCTCTACTCCTCGTTGACGGTGGAGGAAAATGTCGGCATCAAGTTGCGTGAGTACAGCCACCTGCCTGAAAAGCTGGTTCGGGATATCGTCGCCATGAAAATCGATATGGTCGGCCTGCCGGCAAATGCGGCCGGGCTTTACCCCGCCGAACTCAGCGGTGGTATGATTAAGCGTGTGGCCCTGGCAAGGGCGCTGGCGATGGACCCGGAGCTGCTGTTTCTCGACGAGCCGACCTCCGGCCTGGATCCGGTCGGGGCGGAAGCCTTTGACAGGCTGATTCTTGAAATGCGCGATACGCTGGGACTCAGCATTGTCATGGTAACGCACGATCTTGATTCCATCTGGACCATTGTCGATCGCTTTGCCGTACTGGGCGAGCGCAAGGTTGTTGCCGAGGGCAGGCTGGCAGAGGTGCTGGAAAATCCACACCCTGTTGTCCGGCAGTTTTTTTCGGGTGAGCGCGGGCGCCTGCGGAGCAGAAATGGAAAGTAAGGTTAATTACACACTGGTGGGTCTGTTCGTGCTGCTGCTGTTTGCCGGCCTGGTTGGCTTTGTCTACTGGCTCGAGGACAGTGGCGGCAAGCAGAAATACCGGCATTACCATGTTTATATGGCCGAATCCGTCGCCGGCCTGAGCACCGACTCGGCCGTACGCTATCGGGGAGTCGAGGTAGGCACCGTTGAACGTATTGGCATCAATGCGGATAACCCGGAGGAGGTGGAGCTATTGCTGAAAATCAGACAGGGAACACCGATCAAGGAAGACACCACGGCATCACTCAAGTTCTTCGGAATTACCGGCCTGGTTTATATTGAACTGTCCGGCAGCAGCAGGGATGCGAAACCACTGCAGGCTGAAAGTGGTACCATCCCGGTTATTCCCGCAACGCCTTCCACCTACAGCCAGATCGATGAGTCGCTGCGCGGACTGGCGGGAAAGACCTCGCGTGTACTGTCCCGGCTGGATGTTCTGCTCAGTGAAAAAAACCTGCAGAATATCGAGGCCATGCTGGCGGAAATAACAATGCTCAGCCGTAATATCAATGCGCAGATGGCCGGCTTTCAGTTATTGCTTGAAAATGGCGTGATTGCGGAAAAGCGCATGAGCGATGCCTTCGAAAAACTAGCGGCTGCTTCCGAGAGCGTGGACAGGCTGGCGGGCAGTCTGCAGGAGAACTATGCCGATCCCGGTTATGCCATTCACCGGGATGTCGAGCAGAGTCTTGCGTCATTCAATCAGCTGCTCCTGCAGCTGAACAATCTGACCATGCAGTTACAGGCCACCGTGCAGTCTATCGAGAACAGTCCGGGCGACCTGCTGTTCAAACGCAGCGAGATAAAACCGGGTCCGGGGGAGCAGGGCTATGAAAATTAACTATTCGATCTTTCTACTATTGCTCCTCCTCACGGGCTGTGCCACGCAGAGTGTTCCGGCCGCCAGTGTCTACACCCTGTCGGCGCCGCAGCAGGCTATGGCTGCATTCGCCAACAAGGAACAGCAAGCCGTCCTCAGGCTGGCGCCGGTCAATGCCGCCCGTGTCTATCACAGCACCGACCTGCTCTACTCGGATGCGCCACATGCAAGAAACAGTTATGCCTATAGCCGCTGGAGTGACGCGCCGGTGGTGTTACTGCAAACGCTGC
>DRLE01000144.1 GCA_011051475.1 Gammaproteobacteria bacterium | reverse complement strand
CGGCGGCATTTTCTGGTTACTCTTTTTTGCTGGAGAAAAAGAGTAACTCGCCGTCAGGGCGAAACTCGAACTATCAACGTCAAAAAGCTCAAAAGAAAGCCAACCAATAACTCACCGTCAGGGCGAAACGAGGTATAACTAGAAGCCGTAGGCATGGCAAAGAAACAACTGAAGAAAAAATATATCGGACATAAAAAAAGCGGCTTGCTGGCATTCAGCAAACCGCTTTCTTACAAGCCAGCCGGAACCCGGCCAGCTGAACACTCAGGCTATATTAAAATGACAGTCCGTGCGCATAACCCACCATGCACAGCAGCATCGGAATTGACAGTGCTGTATTGGTGCGTGAAGCCAGCAGGGCAACCTTCTTGGCGCCTGCAATGGTGTCGGCATCGTGTTCCTTGCCGTCCAGGCCCAGGATTTTCTTCTGGTTTGGCCAGATCAGTACCCATACGTTGAACAGCATAATGGTACCCAGCCATGCGCCCAGGCCGATAACGCCCATGCCGTTCTGGAAGGTAAAGGCATCGATAATGCCCTGCATGCCGCCGCCAAGCTGTGCCAGACCGCTGAGGCCGGTCAGCCATGTTACGGCAGCAGCCATGCGGAACCACAGCAGTGCGGTCGGGGCGATGTATTTGTTGATGGCGGCAGGTCCGGGGCCGTCAGAGTCAGCCAGGGCAGCACCAACGCCGGGAACCTGGACGAAGTTGAAGTAGTACAGCAGGCCGATCCAGACCACGCCGGACAGTACGTGCAGCCAGATAGTGGTGTTCATGCCTGCCAGGCCGTTGCCCATGCCGTATGCAACAGCAATGGCGAGTACAAAACCAACGGCCAGGGTGCCTTTGATTGTTAATAATGGATTCATGATACTCTCCTGATTTGTGTATGTTTTGAATAGTTTTTGGGGTTACTTACCGGGCCATGGTTAAAGGCCGCCCCGTTGGGCGCTAACAATAGGGCAGACGCGTGTATAATGCAACTCTAATTTACGAAAATTGCATAATTTTCTTAATAAAAACAAGATATTCCATAATTTTACAGGTGTTATTGCCGTTTCGTTTGCTCACTGATGGACGCTATTCGCTTAAGTATATTCGCTAACCGCATCAACGCTATCTGCGAGGAAATGGGGGCAACCCTGCAAAAGTCGGCGTTTTCACCGAATATTCGTGACCGTCTTGATTATTCCTGCGCCGTATTCGATGCCGATGGGCAGCTATGCGCCCAGGCTGCCCATATTCCGGTACACCTGGGCAGTATGGCATTTGCCATGGCGGATGTGGTGTCTGCATTCGACTGGGCCGAGGGTGACATGGTGGTTTTCAACGACCCCTACAGGGGAGGCACGCATCTGCCTGATGTAACCCTGGTGGCGCCAGTGTTTGTTGAAGAAAAACTGCTTGGATTTGTCGCCAACCGCGCGCATCATGCCGATATCGGCGCTGAATCACCGGGTTCCATGCCGTTATCCTCCAGCCTGCTGGAAGAAGGGCTGCTGATTGAACCCGTACGCTTGATCAGTAATAATGAACTTCGTCAGGATGTCTTTGGCAGGCTGATGCAGCCCATGCGTAATAGCAATGAGTCCAGCGGGGATTTTATCGCGCAGATTGCGGCCAACCGTCGAGGCCTGCAACGCCTGGCTGTCCTGGTCGAGAAAACAGGCATTGAGGAATACCGGCAAAGCTTGCGGGCGCTCAATGATTACGCGGCAAACCTGGCGAAAAGCAGCCTGAAACGGATTGCTGATGGCGCCTACATATTTGAAGATGTGCTTGATGACGACGGCCAGGGCCACCGCGATATTGTTATCCGGGTAAGGATCAGCTGTCAGGACGGTGAGATCAGCGTGGATTTTGCCGGCAGCGCGCCACAGGTAAAAGGGAATATCAACTGTCCGCTGTCGGTCACCGCTGCTGCCGTGTACTATGTGTTTCGATGCCTGATGCCGCCCCAGACTCCGGCCTGTGCCGGCAGTTTTCGTCATATCCAACTCAGCGCCCCGGCACAAAGCGTGGTCAATGCGAGTTACCCGGCTGCGGTCACCGCTGGCAATGTGGAAACCAGTACCCGTATTGTGGATGTGATTCTTGGCGCACTGGCGCAGGCCCTGCCGGAAGTGATACCGGCTGCCAGCCATGGCAGCATGAATAATCTTGCCATGGGTTATGCTGGAGATGCCGGGCACGCCTCATGGGATTACTATGAAACCATCGGTGGCGGCATGGGCGCCAGCAAATGCAGCGATGGTCTGGACGGGGTGCAGACGCATATGACCAATACCCTGAACACGCCGATTGAATCACTGGAAATGAAATATCCGCTGCGCATCAAACGCTACCAGCTGCGCGAGGGTTCGGGCGGTACTGGAAAACACAGGGGTGGTAATGGCCTGGTTCGCGAATACGAATTTCTCGGTCCGGCGCAGGTCACCATTCTGTCCGAGCGGCGAGACCATGCACCCTGGGGGCTTGCCGGTGGTGAAGCCGGCAAGCCGGGGCGAAACCTGCTCAATGGCCGGGAGCTGGCGGCCAAGCACACTTTCAGCGTTGCGCCCGGTGATACGGTTTGTATCGAAACGCCCGGGGGCGGTGGGCATGGGCATGGCGGAGCCATGCCCATGCCAGTGAATAGTGAATAGTGAATAGTGAATAGTGAATAGTGAATAGTGTACGGGAATTGTTCCAGGCAATTTCAGCATGCCTGCTATTCATGGCGATAAAAAATGAATGATAGTAAAACTGACTACTTGAAACTGACAACTTAAAACTTCTTTATATGTGCGGAATATGCGGTGAATTGCGTTTTGATGACGGACAGCCTGAGCTGTCGGTGATCGAGGCGATGAAAGAGCAGTTGCGAAAGCGCGGTCCGGATTCGGAAGGCTCGTATCTGGATGCACCGGTTGCGCTGGGGCACCGGCGCCTGGCGATTATCGACCTGTCTGACAGGGCGGCGCAGCCGATGGTGGATGAAGCTGCGGGGGTGGCGCTGGTGTTCAATGGCACCATTTATAACTATCCGGATTTACGCAGGGAGTTGCAGGGCAAGGGGCACCGCTTTGAATCCACCGGCGATACCGAGGTGATTCTGCGCGCCTATATCGAATGGGGCGAAGACTGTATTGCGCGTCTGCAGGGGATGTTTGCCATCGGCCTCTGGGATCGCGGTCGCCAGCGTTTGCTGCTGGCGCGCGATCGCAGTGGTATCAAACCGCTGTATTACGCGCAAACCGGCGAGCAGCTGCTGTTCGCCTCCAATACCCAGGCCATTATTCACGCCCACAGGCAGGCGGGTGTGCCACTTGACACCGGTATTGACGCCACCGCCATGCATCATCTGTTTACCCTGCACGCGGTGGTGCCGGCGCCGCGCACAATGCTTAAAGGTATCCGCAAGGTCAAACCGGCGCATTACCTGTTGATTGACAACAACGGCAGTGTCGAAGAAAAACGCTACTGGCAGCTGAAAGCCAGGCGACCGGAAAAGACCATGACCGAGGCCGACTGGGTACAGGCGGTACATGATGAGCTGCGCCGGGCGGTGGAAAAGCGGGTGAAGATCGCCGATGTGCCGGTGGGTGTACTGCTTTCCGGCGGCATCGATTCCAGCCTGCTGGTGGGCCTGCTGGCCGAAGCCGGACAGAAGGGACTGAAAACCTTTTCCGTGGGCTTTGAAGACGCGCCCGAGGAAAAAGGCAATGAGTTCGAGTATTCCGATGCGGTTGCCGAGAGGTTCAATACCGAGCACCACCAGCTTATGGTGCCCAATAACCAGGTGCTGCCGCGCCTGCCCGAGGCCTTTGCCAATATGGCCGAGCCCATGTTCGGCCAGGACGCGGTGGCGTTTTATCTGCTCTCGGAAGTGGTGTCGAAGGAGGTCAAGGTGGTGCAGAGCGGGCAGGGTGCCGATGAGGTATTCGGCGGCTATTTCTGGTATCCGCGCATGCACCATTCCCTTACCCCGGGCATCAAGCGTTTTGCCGATGAATATTTCGACCGCGACCATGACGAATACCTGGAAATGGTCGACCCGCGCTATCACGTGAAGGATGTCACCTCAGAGCTGATGCAGGACCTGCTCGATGAGGTGGAGGCAGATGAATACCTTGACCGGGTGCTGGCGGTGGATGTGACTACCCTGATCGTCGATGACCCGGTCAAGCGCGTGGACAATATGACCATGGCCTGGGGGCTGGAAGCGCGTGTGCCCTTCCTGGATACGCAGCTTGTAGAGCTGGCCGCCTCCATGCCGCCGGAAATGAAGCTGCCCAATGGCGGCAAGCACGTATTAAAGGCGCTGTCGCGCGGTTTTCTGCCGGACAAGGTGGTCAACCGCAGCAAGGCCTACTTCCCCATGCCGGCACTGAAATATGTGCGCGGTGAGTTCCTCGAGTTTATGAAACAGATACTGCTGTCGGATCAGGCAAAACAGCGTGGCCTGTACAATCCGGCTTATGTGGAAAAACTGCTGAAAAACCCCGAGGATTATCATACCCGCCTGCAGGGCAGCAAGCTGTGGCATCTGGCGGCGCTGGAGCTCTGGTTTCAGCAGAATATTGATGCATAGTTGGCTGTATTAGTTGGCAAATGGCAGTCGGCAGTAAAAGCTACAGGGGGTAGCTGTCATCTGATAGGGTCAGCTTTTATGCAAGGCTTGAAATTTATCGGTCAAACCCCATATTCTATTCCACCCCACGGTTGGGGGTTACTCATGGAGCGATCGGGGTATAATCGGCGCAATACAGTATTGAACACAGGTGAACAGTAATGACAGACGTATTAGACAGAATTGACGAACAGGTCAAAAACAACAAGATCATGATTTATATGAAGGGTACACCGCAGTTTCCGCAGTGTGGCTTTTCCGGGCGTACCGTGGAAGCGCTGAAGCAGGTCGGCAAGGAGTTTGCCTACTGTAATGTGCTGGCCGACCCGGAAATTTTCCAGAATCTGCCGCGCTATGCCGACTGGCCGACCTTTCCACAGGTATATATCAATGGCGAGCTGATTGGCGGCTGTGATATTACGCTGGAAATGTTTGAAAGCGGTGATCTGCAAAAGATGATCGAGGAAGCGCTTGCCGAATAAGTACGAGCCGAATAAGCCCGGCTGAATAAACCGGCCATAGTTCTATAAAAAAGCCGCTGTAGATGCAGCGGCTTTTTTGTGCCTGTCGGTTTTACAGAAAAGTTTCAGGCAGCTCAGTAGGCAATACTGAGTGTGCTGTCATTGCGCGCCTGGTCGAGTTTTTCACCGGCCCTGCGGATCATCTCATCGGCGGAAATAATAATCTCGTCACCATTGTAATAGTGCACGCCCATGCAACCGGTAATTGGCAGATTGCCAACCGTGGTCTTGTAGGCGCGGTTGTTTATCATGGAAAGGATGCGTGCAATGGTTGAAGGCTTGTAGTCGTTCACCTTGGTGTGGTGCATGATGATGCCGAAGATATTGTTGTCCAGCCGGGCGACCACGTCGGTTGGCCTTACCGCGCGGCGCAGGCGACGATGCTGGCTGATAAGAATTTCATTGACCACGAACTCACCATGCGCGGCGCGGATGCTTTCCAGCTCGCGCAGCTCCACCAGTATCAGAGCCACGCCGCCACGGCGGGTCGAGGCTTCAAGCAGGTGGGATTTCAGGCTTTTCAGCAGGAAAGACTGGTTGCCGGCGCCGGTAATCTCGTCGACCAGGGCCATTTTTTCCAGGTTGTCGATGGTTTTCTGCAACTGGCGGGACGTTTCCAGCAGGTCATTCTGCAGGGTGGCAATACGGGCGGCGGCATTGACGCGGGCGGCCAGTTCCTGCGGGTTGGGCGGTTTGCACAGATAATCATCGACGCCGTGTTCGAAGGCCTTGACCAGGTACTCGATGCCTTCATGGGCGGTAAACAGAATAACAGCGGTATAGGTGCCCTTTTCCTCGTCACGCTGACGGATATGTTCAGTCAGCTCCAGGCCGTCCATTTCCGGCATCATCCAGTCGGCCAGCACCACATCGGCGGGCTTCTGGTCGATCATGGCCAGGGCCTGGGTAGCGCTGTCCGCCATACGAACACCATTGTATCCCGCCTTTTTCAGCGCAGTTTTTACCACGATTCGGCTGAACTGGAGGTCATCAACGATGATGATAGACAGATCTTTACTGCTCATGATTTTTTGCGGTGTCCCTATACCGTCATTTTTGCTTCGATATTGTGACTATAGCTAAATTTTCTGAATATTTCTTCAGTTTTTTGACATTAAAGGACAGTCCCTGCAGCGGTAATTAGCAATTATCCTCACTCCAGACGGCGCCGCAGGCCTCGGTCCAGCGGTTATTGATAATGCAGAACAGCTCGGCGGTTTTCTGTGCGTCGTACAGGGCGGAATGAGCCTCGCTGTTGTCCCATTCCAGGCCTGCGGCCTGGGCGGCACGGGACAGCACGGTCTGGCCATAGGCCAGGCCGGCCAGGCTGACGGTGTCGAAGGTGCTGAAGGGGTGAAACGGGTTGCGAGAGATCTTGTTGCGCTCGGCAGCGGCAAAGATAAAGTTGCGATCGAGCACGGTATTGTGGCCGATCATAATGGCGCGCTTGCATTTGTGTGCCTTCATTTCCTTTGATACAAAGCGGAAAAACTCGCGCATCGCGGTTTCCTCGTCGCTGGCGGCAGCAACGCGAAACGGGTGGTGCGGGTCGATACCGTTGACTTCCAGCGAGGCCGGATCCATATTGGCGCCTGCAAAAGGATTGATATGGCGCTGAAAGGTATTGTGTGTGCTCAGCAGACCCTGCTCATCTATCTTCAGTGTAACCGCGCCGATCTCCAGCAGAGCGTCCGTTTTCTCATTGAAACCACCGGTTTCAACATCCACCACCACCGGGTAGAAGCCGCGAAAGCGACGGGCCATCAGTTTTAAGTCGTTATCAGTCATGAGTTTTATTATCCGCAAATGAACGCAAATAAACGCAAATTTCATATGTGTTTTTGCATTCGCGTTTATTTGCGTTCATTTGCGGATAATTTTTATACAAGTTTCCAGGAAATATTTTCACCTGCGAGGAAGGGTACCAGCGTTTCATCGCCCAGGGGATATTCATTCGGGATAGTCCACTCTGTTTTTTCCAGGGTAATGGTTTTTTTGTTGTAGGGCAGGCCGTAGAAGTCGGGGCCATTGAGGCTGGCGAAGGCTTCGAGCTTGTCGAGGGCGTTCTGCTGTTCGAAGATCGTGGCGTAGATTTCAATGGCCGCGTGCGCGGAAAAAATGCCGGCGCAGCCGCAGGCCGATTCCTTTTTGTTTTTCGCGTGCGGGGCGCTGTCGGTGCCGAGAAAGAATTTGTTGCTGCCGCTGGCAATGGCGCCCAGCAGCGCCTGCTGGTGGATGTCGCGCTTTAATACCGGCAGGCAGTAGTGATGCGGGCGCAGGCCGCCCTGGAACATGGCGTTGCGGTTGTACAGCAGGTGGTGGGCGGTGATGGTGGCGCCCACAGTGGCCGGTGCTTCCTGTACGAATGCCACCGCCTCTTTGGTGGTGATATGTTCGAACACCACTTTCAGCTCGGGAAAGCGCTGTATCAGTGGCGCCAGTACCTCGTCGATAAAGACTTTTTCACGGTCGAAGACATCGACCTCGGGACGTGTGACCTCGCCATGGACCAGCAGCGGCAGGCCGGTTTCCTGCATTTTTTCCAGCACCGCGTCGCAGTGGCGGATATCGGTGACGCCGGCATCGGAATTGGTGGTGGCGCCTGCCGGATACAGTTTCAGCGCCTTGATAAAGCAGCTCTTGCGTGCGGCGATAATCTCATCGACCGAGGTATTGTCGGTGAGATAAAGCGTCATCAGCGGCTCGAAATCCGTGCCTTCGACCGCGGCCAGAATACGGTCGAGGTATTCCACGGCGGCAACCACGGTAGTCACCGGCGGGCTGAGATTGGGCATAACGATGGCGCGGGCGAACTGCCTGGCGGTAAACGGCGCAACGCTGTTTAAGGCATCGCCATCGCGCAGGTGCAGGTGCCAGTCATCCGGCTGAGTGATTGTTAGCTGAGTTTTTGTCATAATGCAGACCTTCTACCGCTATTATGCCCTAAGTTGCAATGTCAGACCTTCAAAAATTATTCGCCCTGATGATATTGCGCGCGGCGCCGCAGGATTTGTCCTATTCCAGAGGCTTGCTCGCGGGCCTGGCGGCTGCCTATGTTTTCAGCGGGCTGATTATACTGCAGACAACGGTCAGCCCCGATGATGCCTATATTGATGTAATATTCGGTCTGCTGGTGCAGGCTGTTTTCACCTGGACGGTACTGAATGCGCTGGGGAAAGCGCCGCGTTTCGTACAGACATTCAGTGCCATGCTGGGCGTTGGCATCCTGCTTAACCTGCTGGCATGGCCGGTATTTGCCGTACTCTCGGATAACACCGTGGAAGAGGGCGTTAAATCTACCATGTCCCTGGTTTTTCTGATGCTGATCAGCTGGGAGATACTGGTCAAGGGGTATATATTCATGCACGCTCTGGAAATGCGCCTGATGGGCGCGCTGGCACTGTCATTCTCCCTGTTTTTTATCACAATTGCCCTGTCGCAGTTGCTGTTTCCGGCCTGATAGCCACATAAGGAGTTAATCTTTGAAAATTCATATTCTCGGTATTTGTGGCACTTTTATGGGCGGTATCGCGGTGCTGGCCAAACAGGCCGGGCACGAGGTCAGTGGCAGCGATGCCAATGTCTATCCGCCTATGAGTACGCAGCTGGAGGAGCAGGGCATTGTTCTGAGTGAGGGTTTCCTTCCCGGGCATATTCCCGATGATGTCGACGAGGTGGTTATCGGCAATGCCATGTCGCGCGGCAATGCGGCAGTTGAGCATGTGCTGAACAAAAACATTCCCTACAGTTCGGGACCCGAGTGGCTGGCCAGGCATGTGCTCAGCCAGCGCTGGGTGCTGGCGGTGGCCGGCACCCACGGTAAAACGACCACCGCCAGTATGCTGGCCTGGATACTGCAGTATGCCGGCCTTGAGCCTGGTTTTCTGATCGGCGGTATTCCGGGCAATTTCGGTCTGTCTGCACGTTTCGGTGATATGCCGTTCTTCGTTGTCGAGGCCGATGAATATGACACCGCCTTTTTCGACAAGCGCTCCAAGTTCGTGCATTACCGACCGCGTACGGCCATACTGAACAACCTGGAATTCGATCACGCCGATATTTTCGAAAACCTGGATGCCATCAAAAAGCAGTTTCATTATTTCGTACGCACCATTCCCGGTGAGGGCATGATCGTCAAAAACGGTGAGGACAGCAATCTTGATGATGTGATCGACATGGGCTGCTGGTCGCAGGTCGCGGATTTTTATTCCGGTAAAAATTCACAGGGCTGGTCGATTGACAATGCCAGTGCTGACGGGCGCCACTTTGAGGTACTGCTTGACGGTGAAGCCATCGGCAGTGTCAGCTGGGATCTGCATGGCTCACACAATCGCATGAACGCACTGGCCGCTATCGCCGCGGCCCGGCACGCCGGTGTGCCGGTTGATGTCAGTTGTGAGGCACTGAAAGCGTTCAGGGGTATCAAGCGCAGACTGGAAGTACGAGGCCGCGAGAACGGCGTAACGGTTTATGATGATTTTGCGCACCATCCCACGGCCATTGTCGAAACACTGAAAGCCATGAACGAAATCAGGGACGAGGGCAGGGTATTTGCCGTGCTGGAACCGCGATCCAATACCATGCGCATGGGTGTGCACCAGGGCCGCTTGTGTGAATCGCTGCAGCAGGCCGATGTAATCTGTCTGTACCAGAATGAAGGTACAGACTGGAGTCTGGAAGAAGAAATGAAAGCATCAACCAGGCCGGCGACCATCTTCGATGACACACAGGCGATTATTGATTACCTGGTCGAGAATACGCGCGAGGGTGATCATGTGCTGATTATGAGTAATGGCGGGTTTGAGGCAATACATGGGCGTCTGCTCGCTTCGCTTGCAGACGCAGTGAATAACGAATAGTGAATAGTTAATAGTGAACAAGCATAAAAGCGGGAAAATTATTTCACTTGCGATTACCGGCGCCTCCGGCGTGCAGTATGGCTTTCGTTTGCTTGAGATTTTGCTGCAGAAGGAGCATACGGTTTACCTGATGATCAGCCGGGCGGCGAAGGTGGTGATTGGTATGGAAACGGATCTGGCACTGCCTGCGCGTTGTCAGGATATACAGGCATCCCTGGTTGAACGTTATGCCTGTGACAGCAGTCTGTTGCGGGTGTTCGGCGAGGATGAATGGACCGCGCCCACGGCTTCCGGCGGCGCGCATGTCGATGCCATGGTGGTTTGTCCCTGTTCCATGGGGGCCCTGTCGGCGATTGCCAACGGCGCCAGCAATAACCTGATCGAACGCTCGGCGGATGTCATGCTCAAGGAGCGGCGCAAGCTGATCATCGTGCCGCGGGAAACACCATACTCGGATATTCATCTTGAGAACATGCTGAAACTGTCACGCATGGGTGTGGTGGTGCTCTGTGCCAATCCCGGTTTTTATAACCGGGCGGAAACGGTGGCCGACCTGGTGGATTTCGTGGTGGCAAAAATTCTCGATCAACTGGCCGTTACACACACCGTGCAGCCACGCTGGGGTCAGAGCTAGATCCAGTCAAACAACGCGACTGCCTCATACAGGTAACCTGTTTCATTTCACAGATTTTTTCTGATCTGAATCAATTTAGATGCTGCTTGTGCTTGTTTTGCCATAGTGATGCTGTATGATTTTTAAAAAACCTTAACAAATCAATGGAGTTAAGGCGTTCCGGTTATTGCGTACGTTACTATGTTTTCCTGCTTCCAGAGCTTGAGCCGATTACAGGCGCTGGCCTGGTTTAACAGGCGTTTTCCGGAACCGATTGGAAATGTTCCAGCATCTGAATATGACGAAGTTGTATTATGATGAAACTGAAGATTCGGCCGTGGCAGCTTGACCCAGGTAAAGCGGTCTCCGGTAAATCAGGGGCGGTTCACAGGGTGTTTCGTGAATAATCATTTTGTCTACCACAGCCCTGACGAGGACTGTACTGCACACATGCCGGCCGCGCCGGTAATGACGCTGCAGGCGACCTATCAGGCGTGGCTGGAACAGGGAGATGTCGAGCGTTATCTCGAATCACTGGCGCGTGATGGTTTGAGCTGGTGGTTCGATACCGACATCCCGCGACTGGTGGTGCATCTCATGCCCTTGCAAAGCCCGGCGTTCGAGGGCGTTACGCTATCACCACGGCTTCAGTTGCTGGCCACGGTAGCACAGCCCGTGATTGAAGGGGCCGCAGTGCGCACGCTCTGCGAGGCATTGCAGGCAAGCGGTGATTACGAGGCCGCCAGCGTTGCCGCTGGCGCGGGAGTCGCGGCGGTATGGGACAGCGGCCTTCATTTCAGTGACTATGAGCCCTGGTACGCAACGATTGCGACGCTGCTGGCCGTGGACGGCCTTTCCATACACGCGCAGGCTTCACTGTTTGGTTTCAAGGGACTGGTGGAACTGACATGGCAGGGTGCGATCGAGTCCGCCAGCGAGTCCTATGCCCGCCAGCGCATGCTTGCCGAACGGGCCGGTTCCAACTCCTTGCTGGTTTTCGGCTCGGCGGCCGCCGCCTACTGCCATTTCTATCGCGGCAGGCTCGATGCCGGCGAGATCGTGCTGGCCGATGCCTGTGCGCTGGCCGCGGCCGGAGGCATTACGCATGTCGCCTATGTTTATCTTCTCAGTTGCATGGGCCTGTATGATGTCGTGCTGGGGCAGGCACAACGTGCGCAGGTCTATCTTGATACGCTCACCGGGCAGGAATGGTATGACCTGTTGCCGCCTTCGGTGTGGGTTACCGGTCTGGGTCATCTGCTCACGGCGCTGGCCTGGTGCGGGCATAGCGACGAACTGGAAGCCGTGGCCCAGCGCCTGCACCAGCATGTCATTCCCGAGCATCATGCCTTTTATCACTGCTACTCCCATTACAATCTCGGTGTCGTTGCCCTGCAGATGGGACAGGCTCACCGCGCCCTGCAGCACGCCGAGATAGCCTGTGAACGCAGTCTCGCCAGCGAGAGCCCGTTGAGCGCCGTGGTGCCGGCACTGCTGCGAATACAGGCGCTGGCCGACCTCGGTCGCGATGACGAGGCGCTTGAATACCTGGATGCCTGGGATGCGGCCTGGGGGGAATCGGAATTCCGGATCTTCGCCGTGATCAGTGCACTGGAGCGCGCCAGCCTGCTGCTTCGCCGCTCGATGGTCGAAGAAGCGAAGGCCAGTTTCCATCGTGCCCGTATGCTGCTCCCCCCCGATATGAGCTTTCCGCATATCGGTCGTGACGAGGCCTTTATTCACGATTTGCAGGCGCAACTGGCCTCCGATGTCCCGGCGTCCGCTGCCGGGCCGTCACCGGACAGTGCGCGTTCGCTTGTCATTGAGACTCTCGGCAGGCTGCGCATCGAAATCGGCGACAAAACCATTTATGACCGCAAATGGCGGGGCGGGCGCAGCAAAAGCCTGTTAAAGGCGCTGCTCGTCCACGGCGGCCAAAAGATCCCTATAAGCCAGCTTGCCGATCTGCTCTGGCCCGACGCCGAGGGCGATCAGGCCTACCGCAATCTCAAGGTGCTGATCTGGCGCCTGCGCCGCTTGGGGCTCGACGATGGCGAGGAGCCCCTGCCCTGGCTGCAACTGCAACATGGCAACCTGTCGCTGGTGGAAAAATACTGCGATGTGGATGTTTTCCGCTTCCAGTCCGCCTTGCGGCGCAGCCTGCGCCCGGATCACATCGACCGGCCCGCGCTGAAAGCCGCGCTGGACCTCTACCGCGGCGACTTCCTCGCCGGTGATGTGAGCGAAACCTGGATCATCGAACACCGCGAGCGCCTGCGCCGGCGCTACCTCGAAGGCGCGCTGGCGCTGGCCGCCTCGGCGCCGGATGCCGATGCGCGCCTCGACAGCGAAGCCTACCTGCAGCGGGCGCTGGAGATCGATCCCCTGGATGAACGCATCTACGAACAGCTCATGCGGATCCACCTGCAATCCGGCTACCCCGCCCGG
>DRLE01000143.1 GCA_011051475.1 Gammaproteobacteria bacterium | reverse complement strand
GAAGGCAAGTGCGGCGAAGGCAAATGCGGTGGCAAGATGAAGGCAGAGAAAAAAGAAAAGATGAAAAAGGAAGGCAAGTGCGGAGAAAGCCATAAAAAAGAGATGGAAGGCAAGTGCGGCAGCAAGATGAAAGCCGAGAAAAAGGAAAAAATGAAAAAAGAAGGCAAATGCGGTGAAGGCAAGTGCGGCGGCAAAATGAAATAGCCATGAACCGCACTCTGCAGAACACGGGTGTAACCTCCGGATACTGTCAGTTTTAATCCAGGCATGCGCTGACGCCCGCGTTCATAAAAAGCCCCTGTCACACGGGGCTTTTTTTATTTTCTGAAATAAGGTACAAGCAAGGTGGACAAATAATGAACGATGAACTGATTAGCGCAATTACCTTCGGCCATGAAGTAATCGGTGTTCTTGCCACTGTATTTATATTTGTGGCAGGCATTCTGACCCTGTTTATCATTGGGCTCTACATCCACGACGTCACCCAGACAAAACACGCCATTACCCGAAACTATCCGGTAATCGGCCACCTGCGTTATTATTTTGAACACCTGGGCACTTTCTTCCGCCAGTATTTCTTTGCCATGGATCGTGAAGAAATGCCTTTTAACCGCGCGCAGCGCAACTGGATATACCGTGCGGCAAAGGACATCGAAAACACCGTGGCTTTTGGCTCGACCCGCGACCTGCGTCCACCCGGTACCGTACTGTTTGTTAACACGGTGTTCCCGACTCTGGGAAAAAACGCGGTCAGATTCCGCCCCGTCATCATCGGTAATCACTCGGCACGGCAACCCTTTACCGCGCATTCCTTTTTTAATATATCCGGCATGAGTTACGGCGCCATCTCCAAACCGGCCGTCCAGGCCCTGTCTTATGGCGCAAAGAAATCCCGGGCCTGGTTGAATACGGGCGAAGGCGGGCTTTCTCCCTACCACCTTGAAGGTGGCTGTGACCTGGTTTTTCAGATTGGCACGGCAAAATACGGCGTGCGCGACGAACAAGGCAATCTGTCCGACAAACACCTGCGAGAAATCGCCGCGCATGAGAATGTTCGCATGTTTGAAATCAAACTGTCGCAGGGCGCCAAGCCCGGCAAGGGTGGAATTCTGCCGGCAGCCAAGGTTACCGCAGAAATTGCCGCCGTACGCGGCATCAGGCCGGGGCATGACTCCATCAGCCCGAACCGGCACCCGGAAATTGAAACCAATGATGACCTTATAGATATGATCAACCATATACGGCAAGTAACCGGAAAACCGGTGGGCTTTAAAACCGTTATCGGCAGCAAGTCCTGGCTGCGCGAGTTTCTGGCCGCGGTTAATCAGCGCGGCCCCGAATACGCGCCGGACTTTATAACTGTTGACAGTGCTGACGGCGGCAGCGGCGCGGCACCCATGAGCCTGATGGATTATGTCGGTATCCCGATTCAGGAAAGCCTGCCCCTGGTGGTTGACAGCATCAACCAGGCCGGTCTTCGCGAACGCATAAAGGTTATCGCCTCGGGCAAGCTGATCACAGCGGCTGATATCGCATGGGCTTTGTGTGTTGGCGCGGACTTTATTACCTCGGCGCGCGGCTTTATGTTTTCCCTGGGCTGCATACAGGCCCTGCAATGCCATAAAAACACCTGCCCGACGGGTATAACCACGCATAACAAAAAACTTCAGCGCGGCCTGGTTTCAGAACTGAAATCGGTGCGCGTATTTAACTACATAAAAAACATACACTACGAAGTCGGTATGATTGCGCACTCCTGCGGCCTGCGCTGCCCCAGTGATTTCACCCGCAGTCATGCACGTATTGTGCAGGAGAACGGGTCTTCAGTACTGTTATCCGAACTCTATCCTGAAACACCACCACAGAAATAACACTGGCGTTTTTATTACACATTGTTAATTAAAAACTGACGAGCCTGAACTTGCGGCTTTATTTTATTGTCAATAAACACAACGTTAGCTTCACGCAGGGAAAAACATGAACCCGCTTATCACGCTTGGCTGCAAAGCACAGTCCTTACTGAATAAAACCCGTGCTGTTGATTTTCTCGGTCCACTGGCGCTTCGCCTTTACCTTGTGCCGATATTCTGGATGGCCGGCAGCAAAAAACTGGCCAGCTTTGACAGTACCGTGGAATGGTTCGGCAACCCCGACTGGGGCCTGGGACTTCCTTTTCCTGAGGTGATGGCAGCCCTTGCTTCGATAACAGAAGCCGGCGGGGCAATATTGCTACTGATCGGTCTGGGTGTACGCTGGATTTCATTTCCCCTGATTATCACAATGATTGTCGCCATGGTCACTGTACACTGGCAGAATGGCTGGCTGGCCATTGCCGAGGGCAGTGGTTTTTTTGCCAGCGACCGCACAGCCGGCGCCATTGAACGACTCGACCGCGCCAAAGAAATTCTCCAGCAATACGGCAATTATGACTGGCTGACAGAAAACGGTAGTATCGTTATACTTAATAATGGCATTGAATTTGCTGTCACTTACAGCATTATGCTTCTGGTACTGTTCTTTAATGGTGCCGGCAAGGCCAGTATTGACTACTGGATCAGCCGAAAATATGGCGCCACCTGCCAGAACGGCGCAACCCGATAAACCCGTGAGTACCGATATGAGCAAACCCTTCCCCGTTAACGGCGCCGGTCTTGGCCTACGGCGTGAAAAGCTCGATGAAATGCTGGAGGCTGACAGCAACAATGCACTGGCACCGGTAGACTTTATGGAAGTCGCACCGGAAAACTGGATCAATGTCGGTGGCGCTTTCGGCAAACAGTTTCGTCACTTTACCGAGCGCTATGATTTCGTCTGCCACGGCCTGTCCCTGTCCATCGGCAGTCCGGCACCGCTGGATGAAGACCTTGTCAGGTCTGTCGGAAAATTCATGCAGCAACATGGTATCAAACATTACAGCGAGCACCTGAGCTACTGCTCCGATAACGGCCACCTCTATGACCTGCTGCCCATCCCGTTCACCGAGGATGCCGTGCATTATGTGGCCGAACGCATCCGCCGGGTACAGGACATTCTGCAGCAGGAAATCTCCATGGAAAACGCCTCCTATTACACCCCGGCGCCGGGCAGTGAAATGCAGGAAATCGATTTTCTCAATGCCGTGCTCAGCGAGGCCGACTGCGGTTTTCTGCTGGACGTCAACAATATCTATGTCAACTCGGTCAACCATCGTTATGATGCCATCGCTTTCCTGAAACAACTGCCGGCAGAGCGCATTCGCTATGCGCATATTGCCGGACACTACAATGAAGACACGGACCTGATCGTTGACACCCACGGCGCCGATGTTATCGATCCGGTATGGGCGATACTCGACAGTGCCTATGAGCACTTCGGCGTTTTCCCGACACTGCTCGAGCGCGATTTCAATATTCCACCCGTTCCCCAGCTGCTCGATGAAGTCCGGCAGATTGCCGCGATGCAGGAAAAATGGCAGACGCAGCTTGCACGCAGGCCGCAGGCCGCACAGAAGACACCGGCATGAGTTTACGCGAATGAACCAGGCCGACTTCAAAAAACAGCAGTACGCGTTTACCGCGCATATCCGTGAGCCGGAAAAACACCCGGTACCCGACGGCATCGAACCGCGGCGCATGAAAGTCTACAGCGACCTGCTGTACAACAATATCGAAAACTTTATCAGCACCGGCTTTCCCGTCATTCGCAGTCTGTACAGCGATGAAAACTGGCAGCGAATGATTCGTGACTTCTTTGCCCGCCACCGGTGCCAGTCACCCTATTTTCTTGAGATCTCCGAAGAATTTATCGACTATCTGGAAAACCAGCGCGAGACCCGGCCGGAAGACCCTGCCGGTCTGCTGGAACTGGCGCATTACGAATGGGTGGAACTGGCCCTGCACGTGGCTGACGAGGAAATCAGCATGGAGGGCATTGATCCCAATGGCGATCTGCTCAGCGGTCACCCTGTGTTGTCTCCCCTGGCCTGGCCGCTGGTTTACCGCTATCCGGTACACAGAATGCGCCCGGACTACCTGCCTGAGGAAGCGCCCGAACAGCCGACCTGCCTGGTGGTGTACCGCAACCGCACCGACGAGGTGAATTTTCTTGAGATCAACCCGGTTACGGCGCGTCTGCTTGCCCTGCTTGAAGAAAATGATGCCTGCACCGGCCTGGATGCTATCGAGCAGATCATTCGCGAAATGAAGCATCCCGATCCCGGTATCGTTAAACAGGGTGGTAGTCAGGCGCTGCAGGAAATGCAGCGTCTGGGTATTATCCTGGGAACCGCCAGCTGAAACACGCCGACGGCCTGTTTGCCGGCCAACAGAATATTACTAACCACCACATTACTCAGGAGAAAATCTGCTGCCACCAGCGCTGACGGTTTTTCGGCGGGTTCAACGCGCTTTCCAGTTCCACCGGTTTTATCCGGGAAAGAATCCAGCCCGGCAGAGGCGGATTTTCACTGAAGCCACAGGTAACACCCAGGTTGTTCGGATCGAAGATTTTAATATAGGTCGGCTGCTCGAGGTTATCGGCGTAAACGATGCCGCAGTAATCCTCTTCGTGCTCGCGGTGCAGCAAGGCATCGATCTCCTCGATAAAGGTCAGCAACTGTTCCCTGCTCGCCGGCGCCTGCGGCGGCGCTTCACCCACCGCATAAACATACCACTGATCATCGGCCTGCGCCCGCAGCCTTTCCCAGAATGCATCCAGGTCCGGCCAGCGCATGGTTGAGGTAAAACCACCACGATAGGCTTTCAGATAAGTGTCTTCTACTGACTGTTCCATACTGTTTACGGTATTCATATTCATAGTGTCTTTTGTTTGCCATCAGGCCTGATTCATTGCCCGGCATTCGATCCAGTCCTGAATATCCTTCAGGCTGCGTCTGATAAAATCGGCATCATTAAAAGCGCAGGCCAGTACCGTCACGCCCTGAATCCTGGCAAGCAGGTCCATGGCAAGTTCATCGGCATTGGCCTTGCCCAGGGCCTCGAACTGCTCACGCAGCCACTGTCGCAACAGGGAGAAAGCCTGGCGTGATTTTTCGTGTAATTGCGGGTCGTCCTTGGCCAGTTCCGAATCCAGGGTGCCGACAGGACAGCCCGACTCCAGCACATTGTCACGGTTGGTTTCCAGTATATTGCTGAATGCCAGCAGACGGTCAAGTGGCGTGCCGCCGGCCGCCTCACACTGTTTCAGCATGGCCGTCAGTGCATCCAGGCGGTTATCGATTACCGCGCCGAGGATGTCATCCTTGGTTTTGAAATAGTAATAAAAATTGCCACGCGGAATGCCCGTGGCTTCGGAAATATCCTGAAAGGAGGTCTGGTTATACCCCCGTTTATAAAACAACTGATCAGCGGCCTCGATGATTCGCCGCCGGTTGCCGTCACCTTTTGTACCCATAACATCTACAACTCAAAAAAACATGATCCAAGTAAGACGGTCGTATTACTCCTGCAAACACTGTAACATTACTCTCCCCGCAAAAACAATAAAAAAACGACGAAAAGAATCCACCCCTTGAATGCGCTAAACATTAAAAACCTGCAAAAGACCTATAAAAACGGCGTACAGGCGCTAAAAGGTGTCGATCTTTCGGTAAAACAGGGCGATTTTTTTGCCCTGCTCGGCCCTAATGGCGCCGGCAAGTCCACCGTTATCGGTATTATTTCCTCGCTGGTCAACAAAAGTTCGGGCGTGGTCGAAGTGTTCGGACAGAACCAGGACACCGATCCCGCCGAGGTACGCATGCATATCGGCCTGGTGCCGCAGGAGTTCAATTTCAATATCTTCGAGCCCATCGGTGAGATTCTGATCAACCAGGCCGGCTACTACGGCATTAACCGCAGGGAAGCGAAAAAACGCGCCGAGGTGCACCTGAAACAGCTGGACCTGTGGGACAAGCGCCACGACATGGCCAAGGAGCTTTCCGGCGGCATGAAGCGCCGGCTGATGATCGCCCGCGCCCTGATGCACCGGCCCAAACTGCTGATACTGGACGAGCCGACTGCGGGCGTGGATATCGAAATCCGCCATTCCATGTGGCAGTTTATGAAAAAGGTGAACAGCGAAGGTACCACCATTATCCTCACCACGCACTATCTGGAGGAAGCCGAAAGCCTGTGCAACAATATTGCCATCATCGATCACGGCCTGACCATCGAACAGACCCAGATGCGCGACCTGCTCAGTCGCCTGCACGTGGAGACCTTTGTTTTCTATCTGGCCGAGCCGCTGCAGGCGCTGCCAGAATGCAATGACTTTCCATTGCGTCTGATCGATCCCTGCACGCTGGAGGCCGATATCAATGACAAACAGAAACTCAGCGACCTGTTCGATATTCTCAAGGCCTGTAATATTCGCGTTATCAGCATGAAGAACAAGACCAACCGTCTGGAACAGCTGTTTATGTCGATGCTGGAATCCAACAAGCAGGAACTGGGACGATGAATTTCAGAGAGCAAATGGTGGCGCTGCGCACCATCGCCATCAAGGAATACCTGCGCTTTATCCGCATCTGGATACAGACCGTGGTACCGCCGGCGATTACCGTGGCGCTGTATTTCATTATTTTCGGTGAGCTGATCGGCTCACAGATCGGCGATATCGACGGCTACAGCTATATGGATTATATCGTGCCCGGCCTGATTTTGATGTCGGTGATCAGTAACGCCTATGCCAATGTGGTGTCATCCTTTTTCAGCGCCAAGTTTCATCACAGCGTGGAAGAAATGCTGGTCTCGCCCCTGCCCAACTACATTATTCTGCTGGGTTT
>DRLE01000142.1 GCA_011051475.1 Gammaproteobacteria bacterium | reverse complement strand
GCGGTATGGCACTGGAGCCCAAAGGCATGCCGGTTGTCGAGACGAAAGTGGAATATACCTGTCCCATGCATCCCGAAGTGGTGCAGGATCATCCCGGCAGCTGTCCGAAGTGCGGTATGGCGCTGGAGCCTAAAACCGTTACCGTCGAGGAGAAAAATGAAGAGCTGATCGATATGAACCGGCGTTTCTGGCTCAGTACGGCACTGGCCCTGCCGGTCTTTGTGCTGGCCATGGTGGCCGACCTCAAGCCTGAATGGTTGCCCGATGCGCTGTCGATGAAAACCGTGCAATGGATTGAATGCCTGCTGGCCACGCCGGTCGTGCTCTGGGGCGGCTGGCCTTTCTATGTGCGCGCCGTGCAGTCGGTTAAAACCTGGAACCTGAATATGTTCACCCTGATCGGCCTGGGTGTTTCGGCTTCCTGGCTCTACAGCATGGTGGCGCTGCTGGCACCCGGTATTTTCCCGTCCGTGATGCAGACTCCCGAGGGTCTGGTACCTGTTTATTTTGAAGCGGCGGCGGTGATTACCGCGCTGGTGCTGCTGGGGCAGGTGCTGGAACTTCGTGCCCGCAGCCAGACCAATGCGGCCATTAAAATGCTGCTGGGCCTGGCGCCGAACACGGCGCGTATTGTGCGCGATGACGGTAGCGAGGAGGACATACCACTGGAGCAGGTCGTCGTTGGTGATGTTCTGCGTGTGCGTCCGGGCGACAAGATTCCGGTTGATGGCGCCGTTATTGAGGGTAATTCGTCCGTTGATGAATCCATGGTTACGGGTGAGCCGATTCCGGTGGAAAAAAATCCCGGTGACAGGCTTATCGGCGCTACCGTCAATGGCACCGGCAGCCTGCTGATGCGCGCCGAAAAAGTCGGCGCCGACACCCTGCTGTCTCAGATTGTGCATATGGTCAGTGAGGCGCAGCGCTCACGCGCGCCCATACAGAAACTGGCCGATGTTGTATCCGGCTATTTTGTTCCGGCCGTCGTTATTATCGCCATTATCACCTTCATTGTCTGGGGACTGTGGGGACCGGAACCGCGACTGGCGCACGCCATCGTCAATGCCGTGGCCGTGCTGATTATTGCCTGCCCCTGTGCCCTGGGCCTGGCCACGCCCATGTCGATTATGGTCGGCACCGGCAAGGGCGCGACCATGGGTGTGTTGATTAAAAATGCAGAGGCTCTGGAAACCATGGAAAAAGTCGATGTGCTGGTGGTGGACAAGACCGGTACCCTGACCGAAGGCAGGCCCCGCCTGGTTTCGCTGACGGCGGTAAATGACTTTAATGAAAACGAGGTACTGGCGCTGGCCGCCAGCCTGGAACGCGCCAGCGAGCATCCACTGGCCGAGGCCATTGTGCAGGGCGCGAAAGAGCGGGGTATTGCGCTCAGCCGTACCGATGATTTCGAATCGCTGACCGGCAAAGGCGTAACGGGCAGGGTCGATGGTCGCCAGATCGCGCTGGGTAACCTCAAGTTGCTGCAAAGTCTCGACATCGATGCCGGTGAATTGCCCGTAAAGGCCGAAGCCGGGCGAAAAGAAGGGCAGACGGTCATGTTCGTTGCTGTCGACAATCAGGCCGCCGGCCTGGTTGGCGTCGCCGACCCGATTAAACATTCCACCGCTGAGGCCATCGATGATTTGCACGATGCAGGCGTCAAGGTTGTGATGCTGACCGGTGACAGTAAAACCACGGCGCAGGCGGTTGCCGACAAGCTCGGCATCGACCGGGTCGAGGCCGAAGTCCTGCCCGATCAGAAGGCCGAGGTGGTCAAGCAGTTGCAGTCGGAAGGGCATATTGTGGCCATGGCCGGAGACGGCATAAATGACGCGCCGGCGCTGGCCCAGGCCCATGTCGGCATTGCCATGGGCACCGGCACCGATGTGGCCATGGAAAGCGCCGGTGTTACCCTGGTGAAAGGCGATCTGCGCGGTATCGTTCGCGCCCGTCGTCTGAGTCACGCGGTAATGAACAATATCCGCCAGAATCTGTTTTTTGCCTTTATCTACAACTCCCTGGGTGTGCCGGTGGCTGCCGGCGCGCTTTATCCCTTATCCGGATTGCTGCTGTCACCGATTATTGCCGCCGCGGCCATGAGTTTCAGTTCGGTATCCGTTATCGTGAATTCGCTTCGTCTGCGCAGTACAAAGTTGTAGAATAAGCAGAAAACTGACAGGTTAATGTTTTATGTGGTTATTCTGGTTGCTGATACTGGTGGCTATTGCGCTGGCAGTGAAATACTTTATGAACAATGCGGCGCGTAATCAATCGGAAACACCCATGGAGATTTTGCAGAAGCGTTACGCGCGCGGCGAAATCGATGAAGACGAATTCGTCCGCCGGCGTAATGAGCTGAGCAAGTAACCTGCCTCGAAAACCTTTTCCAGATAGTGTCAATATTCTTCTGGCACCTGAAACGTTCCTGCTTATCCGGCTGGCTCACCTTGAAAACCCGGGGTTTTATTCCCATGTTATAAGAACAAACTGATGGATACCGGAAGTAGATATGAGCGACAGTCCTTACGCATTTAATGTTAGCGCAGATAATTTCGATACCTATGTAATCCAGAACTCGCAACAGGTTCCTGTGCTGGTGGATTTCTGGGCCGACTGGTGCGCGCCCTGCAAGATGCTGATGCCGGTGCTGGGAAAACTGGCCGAGGAGTATCAGGGAAAGTTTCTGCTGGCCAAGGTTAACTCCGACGAGCAGCAGGAACTGTCGGCAAAGTATGGTGTACGGAGCCTGCCGACGGTCATGGTATTTCGCAATGGCGAAATTGTTGATCAGTTTATGGGGGCGCAGCCCGAGTCGGTGGTGCGTGAACTGCTGGAGCGTCATATCGAGCGCGAATCCGACAAACAGCGCAGCGAAGCCATGACGTTGCTGCAGGCCGGCGATAGTGATGCCGCCGAGCGCCTGCTGCGCGAAGCCCTGGCAAACGACCCGGAAAACCACCGCGTGGTGCTGGATCTGGCCGGACTGCTGATTGAGCGGCAGGACTTCGACGAGGCGGAATCCCTGCTTCAGGACCTGCCTGTTGACAAGCGTGATGACGAAACAGTCAGGCAGTTACTGAGTCAATTGCAGCTGGCCCGCAGCACGGCCAATGCGCCGGATGAAACCATCCTGCGCCAGCGCATCGAAGCGAATGAGGATGATCTTGAAGCCCGCTACCAGCTGGCCATGCAGCGTATTGCCGGTGGCGAGCATGAAGAAGGTCTGGAGCTGCTGATGAGCGTGCTGCGTAAAGACCTGAACTATGCAGACGGCGCCGCCCGCCAGGCCGTGCTCGATACCTTCGAGCTGCTGGGTAACAGCGGTGAACTCGTCAGTCGTTATCGCAGGCAGCTTGCGACATTGCTTTACTGATATTGGCGTTTGTATAAATCAGCGCCCACAGTGCGCATAGAGCTTGGGAATCTCTGATTAATAACGGTTTTGTCATCCTGAGTGCAGCATAGCGAAGTCGAAGGATCTTTTATCACTGTGCAATCAGTGATTTACGGAGTATAAGATTTTCCGGTAACTGCTCCTGCGTTACCCTGCTACCGTCCATCCATGGACATATCGACTCCACTTCGTTCCGCTCAAAATGACATTAATCAGAGGTTCCCTTGTCCTGATCACAGCAAACACCCCCCACAGTCAATCTGATATAATCCCCCGCCTGTTTTTCCTTGAACAACAAAGGGTCACCGTATGTCTGC